>VGXK01000353.1 GCA_016873355.1 Phycisphaerae bacterium
GCAGGGCTACCTCAAGGACGGAGGTCTGGAGTACGCGCGAGCGCTGCTGCGTCGCAGCCTCGATCCCAAGGAGGCCGAGCGCGTCATTCAGCAGATCCAGACGCAGGTGCAGAAGACGCCGTTCGCGTTCCTTCAGAAGGCCGAAAGCGAGAACCTGCTCACCTTCATCCAGGACGAACATCCGCAGACGATCGCGATCATCGTGAGCCATCTGCCGCACCATAAGGCGAGCGAGATTCTCGTGGGATTGCCGCAGGAAAAGCAGGTCGAGGTGGTGCGCCGCGTGGCGGAGATGGAGCAGACGAACCCCGAGATCGTGCGCGAAGTGGAAGCCGCGCTCGAGGCGCGGCTCTCGAACATGCTCACGCACGCGGCGGAGAAGGTCGGCGGGGTGGCGCGCGTGGCGGAGATGCTGAACCTCTGCGATCGCAGCACCGAGCGCACGATCATGGAGGGCGTCGAGGGGCAGGATCCCGAACTCGTCGAGGAGATCCGGCGCCTCATGTTCGTCTTCGAGGACATCATGCTCGTCGACGATCGCGGCATCCAGTCGGTCTTGAAGCAGATCGATCAGAAGGAGCTGTGCCTGGCGCTCAAGACCGCGTCCGACGCGCTGAAGGCGAAGATCTTCGCGAACATGAGCGCTCGCGCCGCCGAGATGGTTCGCGAGGAGATGGAGTACATGGGTCCGGTGCGCGTGAGCGAGGTGGAGGCGGCGCAGCAGCGCATCGTCGATCTCGTGCGCCGACTGGAGGACGCGGGCGAAATCATCATCTCCGGACGCGGACGCGAGAAGGACCTGGTGGTCTGACATGCCCGACACGCAAGGGACGCTCGCGCCATGGCGGTGATCAAGCAGGGGCGGACGGTTGCGGTCGTGGGCGAGGGACGCGTGCTCGACCTGCGGGATCTCGAGCGGCAGTCGCGCGACGTGCTCGATCGGGCGCGAGCCGACGCCGAGCGCATTCGCGCGAGCGCCGCGAACGAGTCGCAGCGCCTCGTGGAGGAGCGAAGCGTCTCCGCGTACCGCGAGGGCTTCGAGCGAGGCCTGGTCGACGGTCGCGAGCAGGGCGCCCGCGAAGGCCGCGAGGCGGCGCTTGCGGCGGCGAAGGAGGAGATCGACTCGCTGGTGCGCGAATGGAGCACGGCGCTCGATGTCTTCCGCTCGCGCCGCCAGGAACTTCTCGAGGGACTCTCGCGCGAAGCAGTTCGGCTGGGCGTCGAGATCGGGCGCCGACTCGTGCACGCGGCGCCGCGCGGCGACGCGGACCTCGCGGCCGAGCAGGCGGCGCGCGCGCTCGAGATGCTCGGCTCGCCGGGAGAGGCGATCCTGCTCGTTCATCCCGAGGACCGCGCGGCGGTGGAGCGGCACCTGGCGCCGCTGGCGCATCGACTGGCAAGCGGCGAGGTGCGCCTCGTCGACGATGCGAGCGTCGGTCGAGGCGGCTGCGTCGCGCGAGCGGCAGGCGGCGAAGTCGACGCGTCGGTGGAGCCGATGATCGATCGGGTCGCGGACATCCTGCTCGGACCGCTGCCGGAGGAGGTGGGCGCGTGATCCACCTCTCGCCTCACTTCGAATTGCTGCGGCATCTCGAGCCGCGCCGGCTCGCGGGAACGGTGCGCTCGTGCCGCGGGCTCGCATTCGTCGTCGACGGTCTGCGGATGCCGATCGGGGCCACGGTGTCGATCGAGCCGCGAGGCGAAACGCACGCGCCGGTGATGGGCGAAGTGGTGGGCTTCGACGGCGGCAGCGCGATCGTGATGGCGCTCGAAGGCGGTCACGGAATCGCGTCCGGCGACCGCGTGATCGGCGACGCGATGCCGGCGGCGGCGCTCGTCGGAGATTCGCTCGTGGGGCGCGTGATCGACGGACTGGGGCGGCCGATCGACGGCGCGCCGGCGCCCGCGAAACTGCGCCCCCGCGCCCTGCATCCGCGCACGATCAATCCGCTCCTGCGCCGTCCGGTGCGCGAGCGCATGGAGACGGGCATTCGCGCCGTCGACTCGATGCTCACGCTCGGACGAGGCCAGCGCCTGGGCATCTTCTCGGGCGCGGGAGTCGGAAAGAGCCTGCTGCTCGGCTCGATGGCGCGGCACTGCGCCGCCGACGTGGTCGTGCTCGCGCTCGTGGGAGAGCGCGGCCGCGAGGTGCGAGAGTTCGTCGACGGCGTGCTCGGCGCCGACGGGCGCTCGCGAAGCGTGGTCGTGGCGTCGACCGGCGACGAGTCGCCGCTCATGCGCGTGCGAGCCTGCCACGCGGCGCTTGCCGTGGCCGAGCACTTCCGCGACGCGGGCCGGCACGTGCTGCTCCTGCTCGACAGCCTCACGCGACTGGCGCACGCGCAGCGCCAGGTGGGGCTCTCGGCGGGCGAGCCTCCCGCCACGCGCGGCTATCCGCCGAGCGTCTTCGCATCGATGGCGAAGCTCGTCGAGCGCGCGGGATCGATCGAGGGCCGCGGCAGCATCACCGCGCTCTTCACCGTGCTCGTCGACGGCGACGATCTCGCCGAGCCGATCGCGGACACGGCTCGAAGCGCGCTCGACGGCCACGTGGTGCTCTCGCGGGCGCTCGCGTCGAAAGGTCATCATCCCGCGATCGACGTGCTCGAATCGGTGTCGCGCACGGCGGACGCCGTGGTAAGTCCCGCCGAGCGCGAGCAGCGGCGCGTGCTGCGGCGCCTGCTCGCGGCGCATCGCGACGTCGAGGAGCTGCTGTCGATCGGCGCCTACGCGCGAGGCTCGAATCCCGACGCCGACGTGGCGATCGCCCTGCGCGAGCGGATCGACTCGTTCCTTCGTCAATCGACGGAGGAGCGATCGGCATGGTCAACGACCGCGTCGATGCTCGCGGAACTCTGCGCCGAGGCGGAGACGCTTCGAGCGAAGCTCGCGTCGAGCGCGGGCGCCGCGGCCGTTCCCGCGATGCCGCGCGCGGCGCCGCAGATCCGGCGCCAAGGCGCCGCGCCGCACGCTCCCGCCGCGGCGGCGCACCTCGCCGCCGTGCCGCCGCGCGAAGGAGTCGCCGCATGA
>VGXK01000354.1 GCA_016873355.1 Phycisphaerae bacterium
GCGTCGAGCGCGGCCACGACCTCGTGCTCTGACCGCGCCGAGCCGACGCGCGAGGCACGATTCCCGGAGCCCGCCGGGCCGCGGGCGACGGCGCCACGCGCCGTCTCCCTCGCTCGCTCGCGCGCAAGAAAAGACCCGCGCGGACCTGGTGGATCCGCGCGGGTCGAAGGGACCGAAGAAGTCGCCGTCGATCAGGCGGGGCAGTCGCCCCACTGGCCGAGCAGCGTGCCGAGATCGTCGCCGTCGACGATGCCGTCCTTGTTGAAGTCGGCGCTGCCGTCACCGCCCCACTGTCCGAGCAGCGTGCCGAGGTCGTCGCCGTCGATCACGCCGTCGTCGTTGAAGTCGCCCGGGCACGGCGGAGGCGGCGGTGCCTGCGGCAGGAGGACCGCAACGCTCGGGTTCGCGCTCGAGCCGCTCTTGAAGAGCGTCAGCGTGGCGTTGCCCGCGGTGGGCGGTTGATCGGCGTCGAAGCGGAAGTTGAACATCGTGCCCCAGCGCAGCGCGTTCGCGTTCGCATTCTGCGCAAAGGTCTGCGAATACCAGCTGAAGGCGCCGCTGCCCACGCCCGGCACTTCCTCCATGGTCCACGCCGCCGTCGAGTACGGCTCGCCGGAGTGGTGGTTGACGATGTTCTGCGACATGTTCGTGACCGTCACGCCGGGCGGAACCGGCACGGTCCACGCCTGCGCGGCGCGATCGACGTTGATGTTGAGAACCGCGAACTCGTAGTGCCAGGTGCCGTTGCCGTTGTCGCTGACCTTGTACGCCACCTTGAAACGGCCCTCGCCGTTCGACAGATCGACGTTCTGGATCACCACGTTCGGATCGGGCATGCCGACGCCGAGACCATGGTCCTTCCACGCCTCGATCGCGAACTTCTGCTGCGACGTGGAGCCCGTCAAGCTGATCGTCCACGATCCGCTCGTGAAGCTGCCCACCGTCATGCGGCGATAGGAGCCGTTGTTCAAGGCGTTGCCGGCGGCGGCGTCGTCGGCGGTGACGTAGTGACCTTCGCCGAAGTAGAGCGCGCCCGCGTTCTGCGCCGGATCAAGCGCCGCCATCGGAACCTGGAGGCGACGGCCGATCGTCGCGGGAGGCGACGGTGCGGAGAACGGATAGGGGAAGATGCCCGTCGTCGCGTTGACCTGCGAGCGCGGGCCGAGTCCGGACTGCTGTCCGTTGAGGCCCGAGCTGTACGGATCCGAGCAGCCGATGCCGAGGGCGTCGCAGCCGTAGGGATCGGCCTGGCAGGTTGCGCAGAGATTCTCGCTCAGTGCGCAGAAGCCGTGCTTGAGCCAGCTCATGCCGATCATCTCGAGACGACCGCCCTTGAGGCGATAGAGGTTCTGCGCGATCACCGGGTGCTGCGTGTTGTTGCAGAGCCCCGGCACGTTCGTGTCGCACCAGAGCAGGATCGCGGTGCCGATGTTGCAGGAGGTGGTGCCGATCGCGTATGCGGAAACGCCGCCCACCGTGCCGTACTTCGACACGTCGGGAAGCGAGCCCACGATGACGTCGGGGCCGGCGGCGACGCCGCCTTCGTCACGCGGCGCGGGTTTGGCGTTCAGGGTTCCGACAAGCGCAGCCGTTGCAACGGCGAACGCCAACAGCGCGGCGCGAACAGGGTGACGCATGGGGCTGATCTCCTCGGGCGGTTTCGAAATGCGGCGCATCACGCGCGCCACGGGTGAAAATATACCTCAGCCCCGGCCGGGACGAAGGAGACTTTCTGGCTCCGGACTCGCTGCAGCCGTCGCAGCCTGCCGCGGTTCGGGCACCGCAGCGTCTGGATATCGGGCATCGCCCGCGGTCAGGACCAACTCCTCGACGCCCCGGAATGAGTCGAATCTCGCATCGGCCACGACTTCGAGCTCGACTCCCACGGGCAGCGCCCTGCTCGGCGTGGCGCCGTTCCACCACACCACCCGCTGGGCCCGGCGGGGGCTTCCGGCGTCGGCGACCCAGAACTCCGCATGATCGCCCTGCCCCATCGCCCGCGCGGGCGCGGTGAGCACCACCTTCTCGAGCAGGAATCGAGGTCGCGGATTGCCTCGCCCGAAGGGCTGCAGGCGCTCGAGTTCGCGAACGGCGCCCGCCGAGAGATCGGCGAGTCGAAGCCGGCCGTCGATCTCGAGTTCGGGCAGCAGTTCGGCGGCCGTGGCCCGCCGATTCACCTGCTCGACGAACTCCTCTCGCAGTGCGGGCACGCTCGCCGCGTCGATCTGCAATCCGATCGCCATCGCGTGACCGCCGAGTCGATGGAATCGAATCGACTCGCAGCGTCGCATCGCATCGAGCAGATGCACCGCCGGCACGCTCCGGCCGGAGCCCTTCGCGAGTCCCTCCTTCTCCTGGAGCAGCACCACGGGACGCGAGAACCGCTCCACGAGCCGCGAGCACGCGATGCCGACGACGCCCTCGTGCCATCGCGGATTCGAGAGCACGATCGCGCGGCGATCGTCGTTCACCAGCCCGAGACGCTCCGCGTCCGCCGCGGCCTCCTCGACGCAGGCGCGCTCGAGTCGGCGACGCTCGTCGTTCAGCGCGGCGAGCGAGCGCACGATCTGGGAGGCGCGGCGGCCGGTCGCGCTCGTGAGCAACTCGAGCGCTTCCGCCGCGTGGCCCAGTCGTCCGCAGGCGTTCAGCATCGGCGCGAGGCGGAAGCCGATCGACTCGGCGTCCGGGCGCCGACCCCTCGATTCGACGCGCACGAGTTCCGCGAGTCCCGGGATCGTCGTCGACGCAAGGCCGCGAAGTCCGGTCGCGGCGAAGATGCGGTTCTCGTCTTCGAGCGACATCACGTCGGCGATCGTCCCGAGCGCCACGAGCGGAAGCAGCTCGACGAGGCGCCGGCGCACCGACTCGGGAACGCGCTCGCGCCCGAACCACGCGCTCGCGACGGCGCAGGCCACCTTCCACGCCACCGCGGCGCCGCACAGCCCGCGGAAGGGCGCCGCTTCCCCGGGCAGATCCGGATGCGCGATGGCGATCGCTCGCGGAAGCGCCGGCGCGGCGGCC
>VGXK01000355.1 GCA_016873355.1 Phycisphaerae bacterium
GTACGCACCCGCGAGGCTCTTCCTGCGCACGCTTGGTCGACTGAGCCACGGCATCGATCTCGGCTGGAAGAGCGGTTTCGACTCGGGGCTTTCGCTCGATCATGTCTACGAGAATGCACCGAGCGGTCGCACGCCGCTCGGGCGATTCATCGATCGGCAGTACCTGAACAGCATCGGCTGGCGAGGCATCCGCGTGCGGCGCATGCACCTCGAGTCGCTGCTGAGCGAAGCGATCGAGGCGACGAGGCGCGAGCGCCGACCGGGGCATCTCGTCGACATCGCCACGGGCGCCGGGCGCTACGTGCTCGAGACGCTGCGATCGGTCCGCGCCGCCGAGTTCACGGCGCTTCTGCGCGACAATTGCCGGGCGAATCTCGACGCGGCGAAGGCGCATGCGGAGCGACTCGGCGTGCCCGGCGTGCGCTTCGAGGTGGGTGACGCCTTCGACGAGGCGTCGCTTGCGGCGCTTCGTCCCGCGCCCGCGATCGCGATCGTCTCGGGTCTCTACGAGCTCTTTCCGTCGAACGAACCGGTGCGCCGATCGCTTCGCGGCCTCGCGTCCGCGCTGCAGCCGGGTGCTCGCCTCATCTACACGAATCAGCCGTGGCATCCGCAGGTCGAGTTCATCGCGCGCGTGCTCGTGAATCGCGAAGGAGAGCCGTGGGTGATGCGTCGGCGCTCGCAGGCGGAAATGGACGAACTCGTGCGCGACGCGGGCTTCGAGAAGTCGACGCAGCGAATCGATCGCTGGGGGATCTTCTCGGTGTGCGTGGCGAGGCGACGCTGAGCCATGCGCCGACGCGCGCTGTGGACGGCGATCTGGCTGTCGATCTTCTTTCTGCTCGTCTACGGGACCACGAACGAGATCTCCGCGCATCGCAACGACGTGGGCGCCTGGTTCTTCGAGTGGGAGCGGTCGATTCCGTACGTCGGCTGGATGGCGATTCCGTATCTCTCGATCGACCTCTTCTTCGTGGTGGCGCCGTTCCTCTGCGTCGATCGGCGCGAGCTGCGCATGCTCGCGTGGCGCATCGTGCTGGCGATCGTCGTTGCCGCCGCGTGCTTCCTGGCCATGCCGCTGCGGCTCGAGTTCGAAGCGACGAGCACGCCGGACGCGCTCGGGCGGATCTTCGACGCGTTTCGCGCGCTCGACCGGCCGCACAATCTCCTTCCGTCGCTGCACATTGCGCTCGGCGTGATCCTTGCGGAGCACTACGCGACGCACTCGCGCGGGGCGCTGCGGGGCGCGTTCGTCGCCTGGTTCGTGATCGTCGGGGCATCGACGCTCTTCACGCATCGGCATCATGTCGTCGATCTCGCCGCCGGCGCCGTGCTCGGCGTGATGGCGATCTACGCGGTGGCGAGGCCGTGCGATGCCGCGCCCGTTCGAGTGCGTGAGCCGAGGCTGGCGCTGCGTTACGCGGGCGCGAGCGTGATCTTCGCGGCAACGGCGGCGTTCGCGTGGCCCTGGTCCGGCGTTCTGCTCTGGCCTTCGCTTGCGCTGCTGATCGTGGCGATCGGCTACGCGGGGGCAGGAACGCTCATCTTCCGCAAGTGCCGCGGCGCGATCGCATGGAGCGCCCGCATCGTGTTGGCGCCGGTGCTGATCGGGCAACGGCTCTCGTGGCTCTGGTATTCGCGCCGCAATCGAGCGTGGGACGAGCCGATTCCGCGACTTCGGATCGGCCGCACGCTCACGGCGCGCGAAGGCCGCCGCGCCATCGCCGACGGTCTCGGCGCCGTGCTCGATCTCACCTCCGAGGGTTCCGAGTGCGCGCCGCTTCGTCGCGTGTGCTATCGAAATCTCCAGGTCATGGATCTGACGGCGCCGAGCCCGGGGCAGATCGACGACGGCGTCTCGTTCATCGACGAGCGGCTGTCGCGCGGCGAATCGATTCTCGTCCATTGCAAGGCGGGTTACTCGCGCAGCGCCGTGCTCGTGGCCGCGCATCTCATCCGCTCCGGCGTCGCGAGCAGCGCCGACGATGCGATCGCCACGCTCGAACGCGTGCGCCCCGGCATCGTCATCCGCCCCGAGGCTCGCGCCGCCATCCGGGCCTTCGCCGCGCGCAGGGCCGCGACGAACGAAGCGGAACCGGGCTAGATCGGCGCCGACGCCGTCTGCCACTGCTTGATCGCGTCGATCGGTGCAATCAGCATGACGCCGCCGACGATCAGATTGTCGCGGATCCACAGCAGCAAGGCGACTTCGATCGCAAGGAAGAGCACGAGCGATCGTCGCCAGCCGAGCCATTCGGCCACGAGGAATCCCGCCGCGCATGCGAGCACGTCACCGGTCGAATTGACGACGCTGTCGCCCAGGTAGTTGAGCGACATGGTGGCCGTGCGATAGCGCTCGATGATGAAGGGCGAGTTTTCGAGCGCCTCCCACCCGGCGGCGAGCGTCACCGCCACGAGCAGGCGCCGCATGAGCGTCCAGCGCGGCACGACGAGCATGAGCAGCATGGAGAAGATGAGCCCGTGCGAGAAGTGCGTGAGCGAGTACGGATCGAGCAGATGCTGCGAGCAGTGCGAGGTCCAGATGTCGGAGATCCACGGACGCACCGTCCCGCACTCGCACCACCAGCGACGCTCTTCGAGGCGAAGCGAGACGATCATGATGGCGATCACCGCGAGCATCACCCACAGCAGCCATCGCTCGCGCTTGGAGCGGCGACCGAGGCGCACCTGCGGGTCGTGCGACGGCGGAGTCATGGGGCGCCGCTCCGGGCGTCGCTCGCGCCGCGCCGCAGGAACTCCTCGAGAATCGCGGTGGCGGCGAGCGCGTCCCGCAGCGCCTTCTTCTCGCCGTGCGTGCGACCGCTTCGCGCCATTCTCGCGTCGGCTTCGGCGCTCGAGAGCCGTTCGTCCTGGAAGTGCACCGGCATTCGGAAGCGCGCCGCGAGCACCGATCCGAACTCGCGCATCGACCTTGCGGCGGGTCCCTCCGAGTCGTCCATGTTGAGCGGCAAGCCGACGACGAGCGCATCCGGCGCGTGTTCGGCGACGACCCGAG
>VGXK01000356.1 GCA_016873355.1 Phycisphaerae bacterium
CCGGAGCGCGCCGAGCCGTTCGAGCGCGTGCTTGCGGATGTGGATCGCGTGATCCTTCCCGGCGTCACGCATTGGCAGAGTCCGAACTTCTTCGGCTACTTCCCGGCGAACGCGAGCGCCCCCGGAATTCTCGGCGACCTGTTGAGCGCCGGACTCGGCGTGCAGGGAATGCTCTGGTCCACGAGCCCCGCGTGCACGGAACTCGAGGAGCTGGTGCTCGATTGGCTCGTCGAGATGATGGGACTGCCTTCGAAGTTCCGCAACGACGGCGGCGCCGGCAGCGACGCGAGTGCGAAGACGGCGGCGGCGCCGCGCGGCGGCGCCAATGCAAGTGCCGCAGATGCTCAGCGCGGCGGCGGCGTCATCCAGGACACAGCGTCGAGCGCGCTGCTGTGCGCGATCGTCGCCGCGCGCGAGCGCGCGACCGGATTCGCCGTCGATCGCGACGGAGTCGGCGCCTGGCCGAAGCCTCTCGTGGCCTACGGAAGTACCGAGACGCACAGCTCGCTCGTCAAGGATCTGCGCATCGCGGGACTGGGCGCGGCGTCGCTTCGCGCCGTGGCAGTCGATGCGAATCGCGCGATGGATCCCGCGGCGCTCGATGCCGCGATTCGCGAGGATCTCGCCGCCGGTCGGCAGCCGTTCTTCGTCTGCGCCACGGTCGGCACCACTTCGACGCACGCCATCGATCCCATTTCGACGATCGCCGAGATCTGCCGCCGGCACGGACTCTGGCTCCATGTCGACGCCGCGCACGCGGGAAGCGCCGCGATCTGTCCCGAGCTTCGCTGGATCGTGGACGGCGCCGAGCACGCGGACAGTTGGTCCTTCAACCCCCACAAGTGGATGGGCGTCAACTTCGATTGCTCGGTGCTCTGGGTCGCCGATCGCGCCGCGCTCGTGCGTTCACTGACGGTGCTTCCCGAGTTTCTGCGCAATCGCGCCACCGAGAGCGGTGCTGTGGTCGACTATCGCGATTGGCACATTCCGCTCGGGCGTCGCTTTCGCGCGCTCAAGCTCTGGTTCGTGATCCGCCATTACGGCGTCGAGGGCCTTCGAGCGATCGTTCGCGAGCATGTGCGGCTTGCACAATTGCTGCGAAGTTGGGTCGAGAGCGATCCCGATTGGGAGATCGTGGCGCCGACGCCGCTCTCGCTCGTCTGCCTGCGCTGGCGCGGCGCCGGCGCGGGTCGAGGCGATGGCCTCGCCGCCCACCTCGAGCGCTTGAATTCCCTGAACGAAGCGATCATGCACCGCGTGAACGAAAGCGGTCGCGCCTTCCTCACGCACACGAAGCTCGACGGTCGCTTCACGATCCGCGTGTCGATCGGCTCGCTCGCGGTCGAGGAGCGCCATGTGCGCGACCTGTGGGACCTGCTGCGGAAATGCGCGCGCGACGTGAATCGCGCGGACGCCGGCCAACGGCGCGGCGCGGACGCCGCCGAGGAACCTGGCGCGGAAGGAAAGCGCGGCGCAAGCGCAGGAGAACACCGTTGAGCGATTCGCAGTTGCCCGAGTACGCGCCGCTGCACCGATACGACCCGGGCATGGCGCCGGAAGCGGCGGCGAAGCGCTTCCGCGAGATCATGTGCCAGCGCCGTACCGTGAGGCTGTTCAGCGATCGTCCCGTGTCGCGCGACACGATCGACGAAATCATCGCCGCGGCGGGCACGGCGCCGAGCGGCGCGAACAAGCAGCCGTGGCGATTCGTGGCCGTCAGCGATCCGGCGATCAAGCGCGAGATCCGCATCGCCGCCGAAGAGGAGGAGCGTGAATTCTACTCGCGCCGCGCCAATCCGGAATGGATCGCCGACCTGCGCCGCATCGGCACCGACGAGCACAAGCCGTTCCTCGAGATCGCGCCGTGGCTCGTCGTCGTCTTCAAGCTCATGAAGGACGACGATCCGCGCAACGCGTCCGACCAGGTGTATTACGCGAACGAATCGGTCGGCATCGCCGTCGGTCTGCTGCTCGCGGCCGCGCATCACGCCGGACTCGCCACGCTCACGCATACGCCGAGCCCGATGAAGTTCCTCGGCGAGATCCTGCGGCGACCGTCCTACGAACGCCCCTACCTGCTCATCCCGATCGGCTTCCCCGCCGACGATTGCGTCGTCCCGGTGCTCGAGCGCAAGCCGCTCTCGGAGATCATGGTGCTCAACCGTCCGCCCGCGCCGTAAGCACCGCGCACCTCCGTTCGCGCTCGACCTGAGCACGGCGCACAGCCGATGCGTCCGGCTCACCGCCGCACGGTGAGGATCAGCGTTTCCGCGGGACAATTCACTCGCGCAGGGAACCACGATCCCGCGCCGACGCTCACGAAAAGTCGACTGTCGCCTTGGGCGTAGAGGCCGCGACGCAACGCTCGGGTGCGCGCGAGCGCGGGTGCGGATCCCTGCGCCGGCACACGCGCTGCGTCGAGCGACGACACGCCGAGCGACGCGCCGGCCGTCGTGCGTGCCGCATGTGCGCCCGCGCCCGCGGCGCCGAAGGCGCTCGAGTCGCCGGCCGCATCCACCGGCACGACCTCCGCGCCGCGCGTGCGGCGAGCGAGCACGGTTCGATCGGGCAGAGCCATCTGGCCGCCGTGCGTGTGCCCGGCCAGCGTGAGCGGAACGCCGATTCTCGCCGCCGCGGGAAACGCCTTCGGATTGTGCGCCAGCAGCAGATCGGGTCGTTCCGGCAGCGCATCGACGTGCTTGGCGAGTTCCCGCTTGGTGCGACCCCATTCGATGCCGCCCACGCGCATCGAACCGCCGTCACCGGCGCCGTCGCCGGCGTCGGGCCGACGCACATGCTCGACCGCGCCATGAAGCACACGCAGACCGCGCCGGCGCGCCGCTCGCGAGAGCGCCGCCGGATCGTCAAGCAGATCGTGATTGCCGAGCACCAGGAAGCGTCCGAGCGACGCGGGCACGCTGCCCATCGCTTCCAGCAGCGGCTCCGCGCCGTGCCAGTCGAGATCGACGACGTCACCGGTGCAGGCAAGCATGTCGGGCTTGGCCTTCGCCACGCG
>VGXK01000357.1 GCA_016873355.1 Phycisphaerae bacterium
GCCGCGATGCCGCCGTCGGTCAGCAGCGTGAGCACGCCTTCCTGCATCTGCGCGAAGCCGCCGTCGACGGCGAATCGCCGGGCCGCCGAGTCCTGCTCGATGGTCAGCACGCCGGTGCCGAGCCGCGTCAGGAACGGACTCGTCTGGGGCATGACGCCGAGCTGGCCGTCCCAAGCCGGCAGGTTCACATAGGTTGCGTGCCCCTCGAAGAGGGACTCGACGGGGGTCACCACCGAGCAACGAAGCGTGTCCGCCATAGGGGTTCAGATGGTACCCGACGCCGTCGCGAGCGAGTAGTTGCGGAAGCGCGGCTCCTCGGTGACCTCGCGCACCACGACGGGACGAAGCCACGATGGGATGGAGACGGCGTCGGGATCCACTCCCGCGGGAATCTCGACTTCGGCCATCACGAGTTCACGACCCTCGATCGGCGGCAGACCCTCGAATCGGTCGATCTCCCAGGTGAACGATCCGTCGGCGACCTTGAATCGATCCTTGCGAAGGCGGCGGCCTTCGGTCATGCCCCAGAGGCGTTCGAACTCGGCGCGATCGATTCGGCGCTCCCGCTCGCGACGAACCAGCCCCGTTCCGTGCTTGATCGTGTGCGTGAACTCGACCGAGCCGTCGGGCGCAACGACGCGTCGCACGCGACCCTCGAGGAGCGCGTCGCCGTGGAGGTAGCCCTGCTCGATCCGCCAGCGACTCGCAGACCCGGGCAGCGCGGGCATTCCGCTGAGCAGGAAGGTCCGCTCGATCTCGAGCGGTCCGGCGTCGGGGGTCGCGCTCACTCAGCGGCCCCGGCCGTTCGTTCGACGCCCCACTGCGCCACGAGGTTTCCGAGAAGGTGCTTCAGGTTGATGTTGGCGCGCTGGCCGTCGTCGACGTCGTGAATCGCTCGCGCGGTCTCGAGCCAGCGCTCCGCGGCGCTCCGACGATCGGCCGTTTCCGCGAGCATCGTGCGCACGCGCGAGCCGAGCATGGCGCCAAGCAGGCGCATGCCGGCTCGATTCGCGGCCTCCTTGCTCGCGTGTTCGTCGTCCTTGACCACTCGCTTCGCGTACTCGTCGACGAAGGACGCGAGGCGCTCGCCGAGCGTCGGGTCGAATCGCCCCTTCTCCGTCGACTCGAGCGCGGGCTCGATCGATCGCCAGACCTCGTGGAGGTTTTCGCGAACGGCGATCGTCGCGAGCCCCGGCGACCCGCACGCGAAGCGTTCGATCCACGCCTTCGCGTTCGCGTCGGCTGTGAGGCCGCTTCGAGACCACCATCGCGACATCGCGTCCGCGGAGAGCGGGCCGAAGGGGAGTCGCTGGCAGCGGCTTCGGACCGTGGGAATCAGCCGCTCCTCGTGCTCGGTGCAGAGCAGGATCCAGGTGCGCTCGGGGGGCTCCTCGAGCGTCTTGAGCATGGCGTTCTGTGACTCCGCATCGAGCAGCTCGGCCTCGTCGACGATGAAGACCTTGCCGTGACCGAGCAGCGGCGTGCGGTAGACGGGCGGAGTGCTCGAGGCGCCCGCCTCGCCGCCGCCGAGCATGTGCTCGCGGACGAGCTCGAGCGGAATGTTCGTCTGCTTGCGCTCGCGAAGCTCGCGCACGCGGCTCGAGGCGGCGAGCTCCTTGCGGACGACGTGGAGATCCGGATGCGTTCCCGCGTCGATCAGCGCCGCGACCTCGCCCGTCGTCGGGGGAGTGAAGGTCCGGCGCTGTTCGGGCGTCGCACCCGGATCGAGCAGCAGCCGCGCCAGTCGCATGGCCACCGTGAACTTCCCCGTGCCGAAGGGACCGTGAAGGATCCACGCGTGATGCACGCGCCCGCGCGTCAGGGCGCGAACGAGGGCTCGGACCGCGGCGGGCTGGCCTTCGATCGGCGCACTCAACGCGGCACCTCCACGAGTCGGCTCGCCTGCGGAACGGCGTAGTCCGGGCGATTCGGATCGGGCTTGATCAGAAGCTCGGCGCCGTTGAGCATCGAGTTGGGGAAGCGGCGACGCAGCGCTTCGACTTCGGGCGCAAAGAGCGTGCTCTGCGGGTCGTAGGCGCGGTGATCGAAGACTCCCACCGTGACGATGCTCGTGCGCAGATCCGCGTCGTGGTGGAACCATGCGTCCACGCCCTCGGCGCGAAGTCGGCGGCAGTAGGCCTCGGCGCTTCGGCGGATCTCGTCGAAGTCCATCGAACCGCTGCCGAGGTCGCTCCATGCGGCCACCTGCAGCGTGTAGATCACCCGCACGTTCGGATGGCGGATCCGCACCTGGCGAAGGTCCCAGGGATGCAGCTCCTTCTCGCTGAACTGCTCGAGTCGCACGAGCATCGCCTTCACGAACGGGCGACCCTCGCCGATCGTGACCTGCTTCAGGCGATCGAGTTCCGGGCGAGCGCGCGGATCCTTCGGTCCGTCGAAGTTCCCCCAGAGCACCACGCTTCCGGAGGGCGTGCTTCGCACGAACGCGCTCTTGAGCTCCGGAACGTTCTGCGCGAAGAGTCGGCACGCGCCTTCGGCCGTGCTGCGATGCTCCTGACCACTGAAGGTGGCGAGCGCGATGCTCCACGACGGTTGACCGGATTCGGTCTCCGTCGACTTGTTCGTGGGCGATTCGATCGACGGCGCCGGCACGGGCGCCGGCACGGGCGCCGGCACTGACGCCGACGGCGGAGCCTGCTTTGCGGCGGCGCCTGCGGCGGTGCCGAGACCCGCGTCGCCGCGAAGACCTGCGTCGGCGCCGGAACGCTCCGAGCGCGTCGCGGTCGGATCGGCGTCGGAACGGTTCGGTTCCAGCGCCGCGACCGTCTCGCGCCGGGGATCGGCGGTCGGCTTCGACTCACCCGTGATCGGAGCCTTCGCAACCGAACGAGTCGCCGAAGGCACGGGGGCGCTCGTCTGTCCGGGTTGAAGTCGATTCCGGGGTCGACGCGCCCAGATGTTGTCGTCGACCTCATCGCCCGGGTTCATCAGCGAGGTCGGTTCGACGGGAGGCGGCGGCTCCCGACTCGGGGCTCGAATGGGATCGAGCGGC
>VGXK01000358.1 GCA_016873355.1 Phycisphaerae bacterium
GGCGAGATCGCTCTGCGAACGCAAGAGCTGCTGCTCCTGATCTCGATAGGCGGTGAGCAGTTCGTCGTACTTCTCCTGCGAGACGCACGCCGACAGCAGCGGAAGCGCCACGAGCATCGCCAGACCGACCCGGACCGTTCGCATCGACATGAGCATTGGGAACCTCCTGTGAACCTCGAGAGACGCCCCTCCTGGGCGGCCCGGGAGTGTAATGATTCGGCACGCAAGTAGGCTGGCCGATCGTGTCGACGACGACGGAATCCCGACTCCATCTCCACCGCGCGGCGCGGGTTGTGGACGGAGCGGGGATCGACGCCACGCCGGGCGCACTGCTTCGGCGCGGGGCGGAGGTGATCGCGGCGGGAACGCCGGCGTCGATCGGCGTTCCAGCGGATGCCGTGATCGAGGATCACGCCGACTCGGTGATCCTTCCGGCGCTCGGCAACGCTCACGCGCACCTTGACCTGACGGCGATCGAGCCGGCGCCGTTCGACGGCGACTTCGCCCGTTGGCTTGCGCGCATCCTTGATTGGCGCAGGGACTTCGGTCTCGAGGGAGCGAAGCGCTCGCTGCGACTGGGCGCCGAGCTGACGCTTGCCGGAGGCGTGGCCATGGTGGGGGACATCCTCGGCTCCCCGGCGCGGGAGCAGGGGGTGGAGCTGCTCGAGCGGGCCGGGCTGAGCGGTGTTGCGTTCGTCGAAGTCTTCGGAGTGGGAAAGGGAGAGGCCGCTGCCCTGGCGGCGGTGGAGCGGATCCGGCAACTCGCTCGAACCAGCGATTCCGGCGAGGCAGGCGGCGATCGCCTTCGTCTGCGGGTTGGCATTCAGCCGCATGCGCCCCAGACGACGACTTCGCGAGTGCTCGAGTCGGCGCTTCGATCCGGGATGCCGCTTTCGATCCACCTGGCCGAGAGCGAGGCCGAGATCGAGTACTGCACGCGCGGAACCGGGCCGATGCGAACGCTGCTCGAACGCTCGGGCGCGATCGAACGGACGCAGGGCGACGGCGCGGCGGCCGCCGCGATTCCGAGCGAGCACCCGGTCGACTGGTTCTGCGATCTCGTTCGTGCCGTCGATCGCGTCGCGGGGACGGAGGCGCCGACACGGCTGGCGGTGCATCTCGAGCAGATGCTCGATCATCACTGCGAGCGCCTGCGCGAACTCGGCGTGGCGGCGATCACATGTCCGCGCTCGAGTCGGTACTTCGGGCGCCGCGGCATGCCGTGGCGGCGCCTGCGCGATGCGGGCGTCACCGTGGCGCTCGGCACGGACGGGCGGCTCTGCCTCGACACGCCGGACCGCATCTCGACGCTCGACGAGATGCGCTGTCTCTGGCGCGACGCCGGCGCCGCGCTCGAGTCGACGCTGCCGCTGGCGACGGTGTGCGTGGCCCGCGCGCTCGGCGCACCCGAAGCGCCGTTCACGCTTCGCCCCGGGGTGAAGCCGGGAGTTCTGCGAGTCGAATGCGGCGCCGATCCGCGCGAGGGAGCGCTGCGAAGCAATGCGGCCCCGACCTGGATCGTGCACCCCGCGCGAACTCGCGCGGCCGTGTCGCGAGCGGGGTCCGCGTGAGCGGCGTGCCCATGCCTCGCGCTGCGGGCCGATCCGTGCCCGAGATCGTCGTCCGTTCGGCGCCTCGGTTCGCGCGATGGAACCTGGCCGCCGAGTCGCTTGCGCGGGCGCTGCTCGGACAGCGGCTCGTGCGCATCGAGCGAGGTCGGCGACTCTCCGGCGTGATCGTGGAGACGGAGGCGTATCTCGGCGGCGACGATCTCGGCTCCCACTCGGCCGGCGGCCGCCGCACGGCGCGGAACGAGAGCATGTTCCTCCCGGGCGGACATGCGTACGTCTACTTCGTGTACGGAATGCACCACTGCTTCAACGTGGTCGCCGCGCCGGCCGGCGAGGGCTGCGCGGCGCTCGTTCGAGCGATCGAGCCGCTCGAGGGAGTCGAAGGGATGGCGCGCCGCGCGGGACTCGATTCGATCTCGCCCGCCGAGCTCGCCACCCGCCGAGTCCGGCGCCTTCTCGGGGCGGGACCCGGGAAGCTCTGCCGTTCCCTCTCGCTCGACCGGCGACTCGACGGCGAGTCGCTCGCGGAGAGCGATCGGCTCTTCATCGAACGAGGCTCCGTGATTCCCGCACGGCGAATCGAGGTCGGGTCGAGAATCGGCATCCAGTACGCGGGCGAGTGGGTGAACGCGCCGCTTCGATTCGGCATCGCGTCGAGCGAGTGCCTGAGCCGACCGTTCGCCGGCGCCGGCGATGGCGCGGGCGCGGTGGCGGACGGAATTCCTCCGAAGCGAAATCGCTGCGTCGGTCGATGATGACCGGCACGACCGCGACGGGTATAGTTGCCGCGTCCCATGAGCAAGGCGTCGAAGAACGTCACCTCGATCGAAGTGAACTGGAACGAACTCTGCCGCGCCGCGGGACCCTATCCGCGCGATGCCTTCGACTTCGTGCGCGAGGGATTGGCGCACACGGTGCGGACGATGGAGGCCGACGGCCCCGACGCGCCGGGAGGCGGCCGACACGTCTCCGGGCAGCAGCTTTGCATCGGGCTGCGCGACTACGCGATCGTCAAGTACGGCATGCTCGCGCCGACCGTGCTCGCGAGCTGGCGCATCGCGCGCACGGACGATTTCGGGCGCATCGTCTTCTCGATGATCGACGCAGGCCTGATGAGCAAGTCCCCGCAGGACTCGGCGGAGGATTTCCGCTCGGTCTTCGACTTCGCCGAGGCGTTCGGCCGCGAGCAGATCGCGGCGCGGCTTCGCACGTCGGCGATGGTCCGCCAGACCGCCTGAGCTCCGGACGACGCTCCGCGGGGCCGCAGCGGGACAAGGGCCGCGCCGGTTCCCGCGCAGTCTCTCGAGCAGTTCCTCCTCATTCGTAGCGATCTGGCGGGCTGCGACTTCGTGTGGCATCGTCGGGCTCCATCGGCGGATCCTCAAGATCCGCCTGCTTCGCCCTCCTTGCCACACTCGTCTCGCCAACGC
>VGXK01000359.1 GCA_016873355.1 Phycisphaerae bacterium
TGAAGTGTCGCTTGAGGTCGAGCGACACGGTGCCGCTCACCGCGAGCGCGAGATCGCACCAGGCGATCGCCGCGTCGAGCTCGCCGGTGATCATGTGCAGGCCGGTCGGCATGCTCGGGATGAGCGAGCGCGCGAGCCGCGCGACATCCTCGTTCGCGGCGCAGATCAGCCCCGCGGTGCCGCGATGCCGATCCTGCAGATCGCTGAAGCTGCGCACGAGCATCCGAAGGTTGCGGCGCACTTCCGAGGAGCGGCTGCCCGGCAGGAGCAGCAGGCGCGGGCTTCCGCTGGGCAGCGTGCCTCGGCGCTGCTCGATCGACTCCCGAGGCAGCTCGCGATTCACGCGCGGATGTCCCACGAAGCACGCGGGAATCTGCCGCTCGCGGAACCACTGCTCCTCGAAGGGAAGCAGGCAGAGCAGACCGCTCGTCAGCCGCCGAAGCTTCTTCAAGCGCCATCCGCCCCAGGCCCAGAGCTGCGGCGCCACGAGATGCACGCTGCGGATCGACCGCTTCCGCGCCCGCGCGCAGACCGGGAAGTTCGCCGCCGGCGAGTCGACGGCCACGTGGAGATTCACCTTGTACTGGCCCATCCAGCGATCGATGCGCCCGATCTCCCGCCGCACGGCGACGAGGCGCGTGAGCGCCGAGAGTCCCATCGCACCGTCGGCGGCGCTCTGCTCGATGATCTCCGCGCCGGCGTCGCGCATCGCGGGACCTCCCCACGCGCAGATTCGGAGCGACGGTTCGATCGCCTTGAGCGCGCGAATCACCGTCGCCGAGTGGTGATCGGCCGACGGCTCGAAGGCGGTGAACAGGATCACGGCGCCGCGTTCCGATCGTTCCGCCACGAGCCCGTCCATAGGTGGGCTCAAGGTACCATCCCCCTCCTTCCATGCTGAAGCGCAGCCATCATTGCGGTCTCGTGCGAGCCGAGCATGCCGGCGAATCGGTCGTGCTCTGCGGTTGGGTGAATACCTATCGCGATCAGGGCAAGGGACTCATCTTCATCGATCTGCGGGACCACAGCGGACTCTGCCAGGTCGTCTTCGATCTGGAAGACGTGAAGCCGGAGGTCGTCGCCGCCAGCCGCGCGCTGCGCCGCGAGGACGTCGTCGGCGTGAAGGGCGTGCTTCGCCGGCGCGCCGGCGATCCGAATCCCAAGCTCGCCACCGGCGAAGTGGAGCTGCTTGCGAGCGAGCTCGAGGTCTTCAACAAGGCGGAGAATCCGCCGATCCTTCCGGACGAGTACGAGGCGGAGAAGATCGCGGAGGAGATCCGCCTCACGCACCGCTACATCGATCTGCGGCGCCCGCGCATGCAGCAGATCCTCCGCACCCGCAGCCGCGTGACGAAGGTCACGCGCGACTACTTCGCGGGGCACGGCTTCACCGAGCTCGAGACGCCGTGCCTCATCAAGACGACGCCCGAGGGCGCGCGCGACTTCGTGGTGCCGAGCCGCCTGCACGAGGGATCCTGGTACGCGCTGCCGCAGAGCCCGCAGCTCTTCAAGCAGATCCTCATGGTGGCGGGATTCGACCGCTACATTCAGATCTGCCGCTGCTTCCGCGACGAGGATCCGCGCGCCGACCGCCAGGCGGAGTTCTCGCAGATCGACCTCGAGATGAGCTTCGCGGATCGCGACGACGTCATGACGATGATGAGCGGATTCACCCGAACGCTCTGGCGCGAGGTGCTCGGCCACGAGGTCGGCGAGATCCCGCGCATGACCTGGCGCGATGCGATGGAGCGCTACGGCATCGATCGTCCCGACACGCGCTTCGGCCTCGAGCTGCGCGACGTGAGCGATCTCGCCGCGAAGACCGAGTTCGCCGTGTTCAAGGACGCGCTGGCGAAGTCGCGCGCCGGTCGCAAGGGCTGCGTCAAGGCGCTTCGAGTTCCGGGCGGCGCCGAGAAGATCACGCGCAAGATGCTCGACGCCTACGGCGAGTTCGTGAAGGGCTTCCGCGCCGGCGGACTGCCGAGCGCGAAGGTGGCGGCGGCGAAGGGCGGCGCAAGCGCCGGCGCCGCGCCGGGAGGGATCGCCTTCGAAACCGGCTGCGCCAAGTTCCTCGAGCCGGTCGCCGCGGAACTCGCGTCGCGATTGTCGCTCGAGCCCGGCGACCTCGTGCTCTTCGGCGCGGACCACTGGGACGTCTGCACGAAGGCGCTCGGCGAGCTTCGCCTGCGCCTCGGACACGATCTCAAGCTCATTCCCGCGTCGGCGTGGAACTTCCTCTGGGTCGTCGACTTCCCCATGTTCGACTGGGACGAGGAAGGCAAGCGCTGGGTGGCCATGCACCATCCGTTCACGAGCCCGAACCCCGATCAGTTCCATCTGCTCGAGTCCGATCCGGGCGGCTGCCTGAGCGCCGGCTACGACCTCGTGGTGAACGGAAGCGAGATCGCCGGCGGCTCCATCCGCATCCATCGCATGGACGTGCAGGAGAAGGTCTTCACGCTGATCGGCCTGTCGTCGGAAGAAGCCGAAGGCAAGTTCGGCTTCCTGCTCCGCGCTTTGCGCCACGGGGCGCCTCCGCATGGAGGAATCGCGTTCGGACTCGATCGACTCGTCATGCACCTCTGCGGAACCGAGAACATCCGGGACGTCATGGCGTTCCCGAAGACTCAGTCCGGACAGGACCTGATGATCGGCGCTCCCGGACCGATCGATCCGAGCCAGCTCGACGAGCTCCACATCCGACCGGCCATGCCCACTCCGACTTGACCGTGCCCGAGAGCGCCGCGATACTGTTCGCAGTTCGTACGCCCCCGGAAGCTCCCGGCTGAGCCGCAAGGTTCGCCGGGAGTTTTTCTTCCGCGAGGACGATTCGCGGCGGCGCCGCTTCGCAGCGCCGATCAGACTTTCGCGTCGGCTTGGGTGCCCCGTTTCGTGCCGGCAGGGACCCCTGTCGCCGAATGTCACGCTCGCGGCGCTCTCCGCTTCGCTCGTCCGAGCACTCGCTCAGACCTCGAAGCGACTCGTCACCGGGACGCTC
>VGXK01000360.1 GCA_016873355.1 Phycisphaerae bacterium
TGGGCAAGCCGCACACTGCATCTGCTCTGCGTCGCGTCGTTCGTCATGGCGTGGCGAAGCGATCCGCGACTCGGCTGGATCTTCGGCGCAGCGGTGGTGGCGGCGGCGATCCTGCTCGTGATCGAGCACGCCACGGTGCGGCTCTGGGGAACCACGCGCCTGGCGATCACCTTCTTCACGATCAACGGCTGCGTCTCATTGCTGATCGGTGGCGCCGGCATCGCCGCCATCATCCTGAGCGAGATCTCGGCGTAGCATTCCATCATGGGTCCGTTCCGGTTGAATCCGAAGCGGCCGATTCCGCGCGAACTTCATCGTGCAATGGCGGAGCAGATCGAGCTTGCGACCGCGCTCATGGCGGCCGGGCGCACCTGGCCTGCCGAGCGACGCGCCGCCTCCGTGCATGGCTTCCGCAAGGCCGCCAAGCGCATTCGCGCCGCTCTCGACCTGACCCGCGGGCTCGGCGACCGCCGCGCCACCGACCTCATCAAGCACGGCTTTCGCGAGGCGGCGCGGGCGCTCTCGCGCGCCCGTGATCGCGATGCGCTCGCGGCGATCCTCGTTCGCGCGTCGCGTGCCGTGCCGCGAATCCGTCGACCGGCGGTGCTGGCCATGTGGAAGTCGATGCTGCTTCCGCCGGCGCCGCCGCCGTCCGCCGGTCGCGCCGATCGACTGCTCGAGGAGATTCATTCGCGCACGAACGCGATGCGCCGCACCTGGGACGAAGTGCAGTTGCCGCGGCTGACGGTGGTGGCGCTCGGCGCCGCCGTCGAGCGCAGTTGGGATCGGGCTCGCGATCGCTTCCGCGGCGACTGGAACGCGCGCGACCCGGAATGGTTGCACGAGACGCGCAAGCGCTGCCAGCGATTGCAGCACCAATTGATGCTCATCGAGGCGCTGCGCCCGAAGGAGCTGGGAACGGCTCGCCAAGGTCTTGCCGAGGTCGGCGAGGCGCTCGGGCAGGCGCGGGACACCGGTCTGCTGCTCGCCCGGTCGCGCGGAGTGATCGCGCCGGAAGTTGCCGAGATCGATCTGCTTCGAGCGGAGCTCTCCCGCGAGCATCGCGACGGCACGCGAGAGGCACGCAAGGTCGGGCGGCGCGTGCTGCGCCGCAAGGGATCGGAGATCCGACGGGCGGTGGAGCGATCGGCCGCCGAGTACGCTGCCCGATTCGCCGATTCACGCCGCGATGCGGCCGCTCGGCCTTCGAGGAGCAGCAGCACATGAGCCAGCAGGGCAACAAGGGCGCAGGTGGCGCGACCGGCGCGGGCGCGAGCGGTGGCGCGGGTGGCGCCGGCGCTAAGGGCAGCGGCGGCGCGGGAGGCGCCGGAGTGAGGGGTGGTGGTGGTGGCGGCGGCGCCGGCGCCAAGGGCGGCGCTGCCAAGAGCGCAATCTCGCCGACGCGCGAGGAGAACTACGCCGAGTGGTATCAGCAGGTGGTTCGCGCCGCCGAGCTCGCCGAGCCGTCCGATGTGCGCGGCTGCATGGTCATCAAGCCGTGGGGCTACGCGATCTGGGAGAACATCCAGCGCTCGCTCGACCGGATGTTCAAGCTGACCGGTCACAAGAACGCCTACTTCCCGCTCTTCATTCCGCTCTCGTATCTCGAGAAGGAGGCGGAGCATGTCGAGGGCTTCGCCAAGGAGTGCGCGGTGGTCACGCACCATCGCCTCGAAGCGGGCAAGGACGGCAAGCTCCATCCGACCGGCGAGCTGGAGGAGCCGCTCATCGTGCGCCCGACGAGCGAAACGATCATCGGCGCGACCTTCGCGAAATGGGTGCAGAGCTGGCGCGACCTGCCGCTGCTCATCAACCAATGGGCCAATGTCGTCCGCTGGGAGATGCGCACGCGACTCTTCCTGCGCACCGCCGAGTTCCTCTGGCAGGAGGGGCACACCGCCCACGCCAGCGCCGAGGAGGCGACCGCGCACACGCTGCGAATGCTCGATGTCTACGAGACCTTCGCGCGCGACTTCATGGCGATGCCCGTCATCAAGGGCGTGAAGACGCCGGCGGAGCGCTTCCCGGGCGCCGTCGAAACCTATTGCATCGAGTCGATGATGCAGGATCGCAAGGCGCTTCAGGCGGGCACGAGCCACTTCCTCGGACAGAACTTCGCGAAGGCGAGCGAGATCAGGTTCCTCGATACGCAGGGACAGTTGCAGCACGCATGGACCACGAGCTGGGGCGTGAGCACGCGTCTCGTCGGCGGACTCATCATGAGTCACGGCGACGACGACGGCATGATCGTGCCGCCGAAGCTCGCGCCGACGCATGTGGTGATCCTGCCGGTGCTGCACAAGCCGGAGTTGAAGGAACAGATCCTGAACTGGTGCAACGCGCTGGCGGCGGAGCTGCGGAAGAAGCGGTACGCCGATCGCGAGATCGAGGTCGAGGTCGACGCCCGCGACATCGGCGGAGGCGACAAGACCTGGCAGTGGATCAAGCGCGGCGTGCCGATTCGCCTCGAAGTCGGTCCGCGCGACATGGAGCAGGATTCGGTCTTCATGGCGCGCCGCGACAAGGGCGCCAAGGAGAAGCAGGCAGTCAAGCGAGCCGAGTTCATCGAGCGCTGCGCCGCGATCCTCGAGGAGATCCAGTCGAACTTGCTGGCGCGGGCGACGGCGTTCCGCGATCAGCACACGCGGACGATCGACGATCGCGCCGAGTTCGATGCGTTCTTCACGCCGAAGCGCCAGGCCGACGAGAATGCGCCGCCGGAAATTCACGGCGGCTTCGCGATGAGCCGCTTCTGCCTCGATCCGAAAGTGGAAGCCGAGGTGAAGGATCGACTCGGCGCGACCGTGCGCTGCATTCCGATCGACGGCGCGGACGATCCCGGTCCGTGCGTGATCACCGGCAAGCCCGCGCAGAAGCGCGTGATCTTCGCCAAGTCGTACTGAGAGCGGTGACGACTCAGGCGTAGCGAGCTGGCGTTGGCGAGACGAGTGTGGCAAGGAGGGCGAAGCAGGCGGATCTTGAGGATCCGC
>VGXK01000361.1 GCA_016873355.1 Phycisphaerae bacterium
CGACGGTCACTGGATCCGGACGATCCCGGGAGTCGCCGCCGACGCCGAGGTGGTGGTGCGCGACGGCGGACGAATCGTCCGTCGCGATCGCGGCAGCGTGCTCTGCACGCACTTCGGCCTCTCCGGACCCGCCGTGCTCGACGCGAGCCGCCATCTGCTCAACGCGAGCGACGGCACGCTCTCGGTGCGCTGGCTGCCCGGCGTTCCCGACGATCGCCTCGACGCGTGGCTTCGCGCTCCGGAGGCGCCCACGATCGGCGCCGCGCTCCGGCGAACGCTGCCCGAGCGGCTCATGAAGGCCGCGTGCGCCGCCGCCGGAGTCGATCCGACCTGCTCGCCGCAGCAGGTGCGGCGCGAGGCGCGGGCCCGGCTCGTCTCGGAGCTGGCGCCGCCGACCCTTCCGATCACGGGATCGCGCGGCGACACCTTCGCGGAAGCCACCGCCGGCGGCGTGCCGCTTCGCGAGTTCGCGCTCGACACGCTCGAGAGCCGCATCGTTGCCGGGCTTCACGCCTGCGGGGAGGTGCTCGATGTCGACGGGCGCATCGGCGGCTTCAACTTCCAGTGGGCCTGGTCGAGCGGCTTCGTCGCCGGTTCTGGCGCGGCGAACTCAATGAGCCGATAGAGTGCAACGCCACGCATGACGATGACCCTCGCCACGGACGGCATTCGACGTTTCGCCGCCACGCTCGCGGTGGCCGCGTCGGTTTCGCTTCCCGCACTCGCCTCTCCCGCCGAGGCCCGCGTCGCCTCCGCCGACGCCCGCGAGTCGCTTCGCGCGGAAGTGCCGCGACTCATCGACTCGACGAAGCTCCGGAAGGCGAAGATCGCCGTGAGCATCCGCGACGACTCGGGGGCGGAGATCGTGTCGGTCGCGGGCGCGGAGCCCATGATTCCCGCGAGCAACATGAAGTTGCTCACCACGGGACTCGCGCTCGAAACGCTCGGCCCCGAGTTCAGCTTCCGCACGCGCCTCGTTCGCGACGGAGCGCGGCTCACGGTGATCGGCGACGGCGACCCCGCCTTCGGCGATCCCGAGATGCTCTCGGATCTCTCGATCGTCGACGCGGAGGGGCGCGAGCGGCGCGGCCTGTCGATCGAGGACCTTCTGCGCATGTGGGTCACGGCGGTGAAGGGCGCGGGCATGACGAGCGTGGACGAACTCGTGGTCGACGACCGCATCTTCGAGCGCGAATTCGTGCATCCGCTCTGGCCGAAGGATCAGCTCAACGAGCGCTATTGCGCCGAGGTCTGCGGCCTCAACTTCCACCTGAATCGGCTGCATTTCTGGCCGAAGCCGGTGCCCGGCGCCAAGGCCGACCTCTCGCGCATCGAACCGGCCGTGCCGTTTCTCGAGGTCCGCAATCGCGCCACCTCCAGGCTCGGAAAGAACGACTCGAACACGATCTGGTTCTCGCGCAGCGTCGATCGCAACGATCTCACGGTGAGCGGAAACGTGAAGACCGCGTACGAGGCGCCGGTTCCGGCGGTGGTCCACGACATGCCCTCGCTCTTCGGCGAGATCCTGGCGAACCGGCTGCGCGGCGCGGGAGTTCCCGTGGCGAGGGTGCGCCTCGCCGCGTCCGACGAGGCGCCGCCGAGCGGCACGCCGATCGGCCCCGTCTTCCGCACGCCGCTTGCCGCCGCCGTCGATCGCGCGAACACCGACAGCGACAACCTCTATGCCGAATCGCTGCTCAAGCGCGCCGCGGCCGCCGCCGCCGATCGGCCCGGCTCCTGGACGCTCGGCACGCAGGTGCTCGAGAAGCGCCTGCGCGAGGCGCTCGGCGACGATTCGAGCGGATTCGCCTGCTCGGACGGCTCGGGGCTCTCGCGCGGCAATCGGGTCACCGCGCGCGGCATCACGAAGTGGATCGACCGGCTGATGCGCCAACCCGGCGTGACCGAGGTGTTCCTCGAAAGCCTCGCCGTCGGCGGAAAGAGCGGCACCGTGCGCAAGCGCTTTCGCGAGATCGCTCCCGACGCGGCGACGATTCGCTGCAAGAGCGGCTACATCAACGGCGTCAGCACGCTCTCCGGCGTCGTCGAGATCGGCGACCGGCGCTGGAGCTTCAGCGTGCTCGGCAACGAGCTCACCGAGGCGAGCGCCGTCTCGAAGCTGCGGCAGCTCCAGGAGCAGGTCGTCCGCGCCATCGTCCGCGCCATGAACGCCGGCGATCACTCCGCCAGTTCGATGCGAAGCGGATCCTCGGGCCGCCGCTGATCCACGCGCACGCGCTGGTTGCGCACGAGTTCGAGCAGCGCCAGGAAGAGCCCCACCATGTCGCTGCGGCGCCGGCCTCGGAAGAGATCGGTGAGCGTGGCGCGCCGATCCGGCGCCCGCGTCAGGTGGTCGACGAGATCCGCCTCGTAGAGCTCGATCGGCGTGTCGTCGTACTCCACGCGATGCTCGCCGAGCCGGGAGAAGTCGACCGCCACGATGATGCGTTCGTAGGCCTTGAGCAGGTCGAGCACGTGGGCGTCCTCGATGTCGATCGGCGGATCCTCGTCCGCGCCCGGCGCGGCGTCGGGCAGCGCACCGCCGGACGCTTCCGCGCGATCGGCGCGGCGGCGGCGCAGCGACTCGAGATCCTCCGCCGCACCGCGATACTTCTGATACTCGATGAGCTGCCGCACGAGATCGGCACGCGGATCGAGCGGATCCGCGTCGACTTCGGGCGCCGCCTCCGCGCCCTCCTCTCCCGTTCGACGCGTCGGCGCGAGCGCTCGACTCTTGATCTCGACGAGCGTGGCCGCCATGACGAGGAACTCGCCGGCGAGATCCACGTCGACCGTGTCGATCTGCTGGAGGAAGTCCAGGTACTGCTCGGTGAGCAGGTGGATCGGGATGTCGTTGATGTCCACTTCGTGCCGGCGCACGAGGAAGAGCAGCAGGTCGAGCGGTCCCTCGAAGGAATCGAGTCGGACCTTGTAGTCGTCCTGCAACGGCATGGCCGCAGGGTAG
>VGXK01000362.1 GCA_016873355.1 Phycisphaerae bacterium
CTTCCAAGCCGGCCTAGACGTCGTCGAACGGCGCGGCTCGCAACCGGACAATGAACACGCACACCACTCCACCGCTACGCGACTATCAGCTCGCGGCCGTCGCCGCGATCGAGGCGGCCTGTCAACGCGGCGTTCGTCGTCAGCTCCTCGCGCTGCCGACTGGCACCGGCAAGACCTGCACGTTCGTCGAAGTCATCCGCCGACGCGGCGGTCGCGCGCTCGTGCTCGCGCACCGCGACGAACTCATCCGGCAGACAGTTGCGGCGGTCGAGCGCTGGGCCGGCGATCTCACCGTCGGCGTGGTTCAGGGTGAGCGCGACGATCTCGACGCGGCCGTCGTCGTTGCGAGTGTTCAGACGCTGGCGCGGCCGGCGCGTCTCGCGCGCCTCGACGGCCCGTTTCGGACGGTCGTGGTCGACGAGGCGCACCATGCCGCCGCGGCGACGTACCGACGCATCCTCGACGCGGTGACGACGGCCGACACGCTCGTGCTCGGCGCCACCGCGACGCCGTACCGCGGCGATCGAAGCCCCCTCGCGGAGTTGTTCGACGAAGTCGTCTACGAGCGGGACATCCTGTCGATGATCCGTGCCGGCTACCTGTGCGACCTGCGCGGCGTGCGCGTGCAGCTCGCGGCGAACTTCGACGCCCTGCACACGGTCGCGGGCGACTTCAAGCCCGGCGAGCTGGAGTCCGTCCTTCGCGCCGCGGACGCGCCGACGCGCATTGTCGAAGCGTACTCGGCGCACGCAGCCGGTCGACGTGCGCTTGCCTTCACGCCGACGGTCGCCTTCGCGCACGAGCTGGCCCGTGCGTTCACGACGCGCGGCGTGCGCGCCGAGGCGCTCGACGGAGACACGCGGTTGGAGGAGCGTCGCGCCATGCTGCGGCGCTTCCGCGACGGCGAGACGGCCGTGCTCGCGAACTGCGCCGTGCTGACCGAGGGCTTCGACGAGCCGCGCGCGGACTGCATCATTGTTGCCCGCCCGACGATGTCGCGGACGCTGTACGTGCAGATGATTGGCCGCGGGACTCGGAAGTGCGCCGGCAAGACGGACTGCCTCGTTCTCGACGTGGCCGGCGCCTCGCGGCGTCATGAGCTGATGACGACGGGCGCGCTCTACGGGCTTCGGCCCGACGGCTCGGAGACGATCCTCGAAGCGCAGGCGCGCCATCGCGCGGAGGCCGACGCAGCGAAGCTCGCCGACGAGGAGCGCCGTCGTCTCGTAGCGGCCAACATCGACTTGCTGCGGCAGCGCCGGCTGCGTTGGCTGGCCGATCCGGCAGGCGAGCTGTTCGTGCTCGCGCTCGGCGAGCAGGGCAGCCTGGACGTCGTTCCGAGCGGCAGATCGGACGGCTGGAACGTCCTGCACGCCGTCGCCACGCACGAGCGCCGACTGGCGCACGACGTCGACCTTGAGATGGCGAAGGGCGTTGCCGAAGACTTCGCGCGCCGGCAGCGCGCGGAGCGCTTGCTCGATCCCGATGCCGCGTGGCTCGATCGCCCCGCGAGCGAGCGCCAGCTCGACGCCCTGGCGCGCCAGAAGCTCGCCGTGCCGGCCGGGATCACCAAAGGGGCGGCGACGTCGCTCCTGGGACTGCACTTCGCCCGCAAGCGGCAGGCTCGCCGACGCCGGCCGGCCTGGGTGCGCCATGCGATCGCCCGGCGCGAACGGCGTGCAAGCGCGGCCGTATGAGCGCCGAGCGCGAAGCGCGGCCCGACGCTCGGACTTCGAAGCGACGCGTCCCGCGCGCTGTGCTCGACGCCGTGCTCTCGCGGCACTCGATCGGTCCCGACGCGAAGCTGCTGTACCTCGCGCTGTACCGGCTCGTCGACACGCGCCGCTACCGGCGACGCACGCAGACGTGGCCCACGCAGGCCGAGCTTGCTGACGCGCTCGGCGTCCACGAGCGCCACATTCGGCGCGACGTCGCGGAGCTGAGGCGTGAAGGACTCCTCGATTCGCACAAGGGCTATCACACGAAACCGAACGTGTACCGCGTCGTGAACCCTGAAGAGTGGCCGGCTGCGACGCAAACGCAGACGGCCGACGTCGAAAGTCTTGGCGTCGTCGTCGACACGAGTCACCCCCAAAACGGGGTCGTGTTTCGACACGAATCTGCGTCAGAGCCGCTACCCGACTCCGACGCACTTTCGCGGCAGCTTCGTGCGTCGGCCGAAGCACCGCGAGAGGCCGACGCTTCGCAAGTCGCTGCATCGCCGGCTGTTTGCGACAGCGACTTTTCGACTTGCCGAACCCGACACGGAAACCTGACCGTCCACGGGTGGCCGGTCACGGCGTACGAGTGACCGTCCACGGGTGGCCGCTCATTACCTGACCGTCCACGGGTGGCCGGTCAGTCGCACAGATGTTACAGGCCATCGGCCGTCGTCGAGCCGCCTCGCCGGCGCCGCTTGCCAGCACTTGCCGGGCCGCGGTCGATGCCGCGCCGAGGCCGTGCGCGAAAGGAGCGTCGTTGAAGGAGACAGTGGCCGAAACGATCCGTAGAAGCGACACGGCGGCGACGCCGCGAGCGGTACGCGCGAAGCGGGAGGCACCGAGGCGCCGGTGCGCCGCGACGAAGCGCGATGGCACGCCCTGCACGATCTTCGCGCTGGCGAGCGATCCTCATTGCTTCACGCACAGTGAGAAGCCCGACACCGTCGAGCAGCGTCTGGCTGCCCGTGCGCGTGGCGGCATTGCCGCTCTCGCGAAGAGAGGCGGCCCGATCGAGTTGCCCCCCGCGACCTTCACCTCGCGGGAGGCCGTGCGCGCCTACATCGAGAAGTTGGCCGACGCCGTCGTGGCCGGCAAGATCACCGCGGCGCAGTCGAACGCCGTGGCGAACCTCGCGGGTGTCGTGCTGCGGATCGAAGAGCTGGCGCTCTCAGCGAAGATCGCGGCCATCGAGGAGCAGCTCTCGGCTGACGAGCGCCGCGGCGCGAATGCGCCGCG
>VGXK01000363.1 GCA_016873355.1 Phycisphaerae bacterium
CGCCGCGGCTACAAGTTCTCGACCTACGCGACCTGGTGGATTCGGCAGGCGATCACGCGCGCGATCGCCGACCAGGCGCGCACCATCCGGATCCCGGTGCACATGATCGAGACGATCAACAAGCTCATTCGCACCTCGCGGGCGCTCGTGCAGGAGCTCGGCCGCGAGCCGACCTCGGAGGAGATCGCCAAGCGGATGGACATCCCGGTCGCCAAGGTCCGCAAGGTGCTCAAGATCGCGCAGGAGCCGATCTCGCTCGAGACGCCGATCGGCGAGGAAGAGGACTCGCATCTTGGCGACTTCATCGAGGACCGCAACATCGTGTCGCCCGCCGAGGCGGTGATCAACCTGAACCTCAAGGAGCAGACCGAGGCGGTGCTCAAGACGCTGACGCCGCGCGAAGAAAAGGTCATCAAGATGCGGTTCGGGGTCGGCGACGGCAGCGAGCACACGCTCGAGGAAGTGGGCCAGAATTTCGCGGTCACCCGCGAGCGGATACGCCAGATCGAGGCGAAGGCGCTCCGCAAGCTGCGCCATCCGTCGCGGTCGCGGAAGCTGCGAGCGTTTCTGGAAGGAAGAACGTAAGATCAGCTCCCAACGCCCAGCTCCGCGACGCCCAGGTCCCTTGGGACTTGGTGGTGTGGGGAGTCGGGAGTTGAGTGAGGGCCCGTAGCTCAGCGGTTAGAGCGGCCGGCTCATAATCGGTTGGTCCCAGGTTCGAATCCTGGCGGGCCCATTCAGCGTCGCTCGTCTCGGGTCTCCGGTTTCTGGTCGCCAGTCGGAGGCATGACCGGAGGCACGAGCCCGGAGACGAGAGACCAGAGACTGAAGACTTTCAATGTCCCCGGACCTCGACCGTCTCGTACGCCTGCAGCACCTGGACACCACCATCGAGGAGGCGCGCCGCGCGATTGCGGCGCACCCTCCGCGCCTCGCCGAGGCCGACGCGCGCCTTAGCGAGGCACGAGAGCGCGTCGAGACCGTCCGCCTGCGGCTCAAGGAATGCCACGACGCGCGCCGGGCGCTCGAGAAGGAGGCGGCGGTCTTCCAGGCGCGCGTGACCAAGTTCAAGGACCAGCTCCTCGACGTCAAGACCAACCGCGAATATCAGGCCCTCCAGCACGAAATCGCCACCGCCCAAACCGAGCTCGGCGCCGTCGAGGAGAAGGAGCTCGAGCGGATGCTCGAGGCCGATCAGCTCGCCCTCGATCTCAAGCAGGCGGAGGCCGCGCTCGCGGCGCAGCAGAAGCAGGTCGACGCGGAGAAGGCGGCGCTCGCGCGCGAGCAGACCGAGACCGCGCGCGCGCTCGAGGGCGCGACGGCCGGGCGGGCCGAGCTGCTCGCGCAGCTCGAGCCTCGGCTCGTCGCGCTCTACGACCAGGTGGCGAAGGCGCGCAAGGGGATCGCCATCTGCGTGGCCACGCGCGACGGGCTCTGCTCGGTGTGCCACGTGCGGCTCCGCCCGCACGTGTTTCAGCAGGTGCGGCAGAACGACACCATCATCCAGTGCGAGAGCTGCCACCGCATCCTGTACTACGCGCCGCCTCCGCTCGCCACCGCCGGCGCCGCGGCGACGCCCGCGTCGTGAACCAGCCGTCGCTCTTCGGATCCGCCGCGGGCCGCTCGGCCGTCGCCCACATCGACGGCGGCGCGCGCGGCAACCCGGGACCCGCCGGCTACGGCGCCCGCATCGAGTGCGACGGCGAGACGGTGGAGCTGAAGGAGGCGCTCGGGATCGCCACGAACAACGTGGCGGAGTATCGCGGCCTGATTGCCGCGCTGGCATGGGCGGCGGCGCACGGCGTGAGCCGCCTGCACGTGCGATCCGACTCGGAGCTGCTCGTGAAGCAGATGCGCGGCGAGTACCGCGTCAAGCACGAGGGGCTCAAGCCGCTCGCGGCCGAGGCGCGGCGCCTGGTGGCGCAGATCGGCGATGTCCGCTTCGAGCACGTGCGGCGCGAGCAGAACGCCGACGCCGATCGCCTCGCCAACGAGGCCATGGACGACGCCGGGCGGACGTAGCGCCCCGCTTCCATCGAACCCGCCCCGCTGCGGTCGTGTGGCCTTCAGCCCGGACCTTGCGCGCCGTACATGGTGTCCGGCTCCAGCCGGACCGTACGCGACGTACGTGGTGTCCGGCTTCAGCCGGACCTACGGCAGACTGAACGCCACGAACTCCGCCGCGTGCTCCCGCGATCCAATCGCCACCACGACATACTGCCGGCCGTTATAGACGTAGGTCATCGGCGCGCCCGTCGTTCCGGCGGGCAGATCCGTCTCCCACAGCACCTTGCCCGTCGCCTTGTCCCAGGCGCGGAACTTCCCCTCGCCCGCGCTCGGCGCGAGCGCGAGCGGCAGGGTCGCCGGGACGCGCTCGCGCGACACCATGATCGGATCGCCTTCGCCGACGAACAGCAGCGCGCGCGTCAGGAGCGGCGCACTGCGCCCCGGGTTTCCGAGCGGCGGCAGCTTCAGGTGCCGGATGAGCGGATGATCGCGCGGACCGTTGCCGTTCGCCACGCTCCAGACAATCTCGCCCCGGTTGAGATCGATCGCGGTGATGCGGCCGTACGGCGGCTTGAGCAGCGGCAGCCCCATCACGCCGGGTGGAAATTCCCGCGTGCCGCGCGTGAACGTCAGGTTCGTCTGCTTGGGGTTGCCGGGCACGAGGTCCGCGACGAACGGGGCGGCGATCGACGGCACGTAGAGCATTCCGGTCATCGGATCGAACGCCGCGCCCTGCCAGTCGGCGCCGCCGACCGAGCCGGGCAGCTGAATCGTCCCTTTCGTCCCGGTCGCGGTCTTGAGCGACGGCGGCGTGAACACCGGGCCGATGACGTAGTTCTTGACGATCTCCAGCGCCGCGGCACGCAGCTCCGGCGTGAAGTCGATGAGGTCGTCGACGCTCACGCCCTGCCGATCGAACGCCGGCGGCCT
>VGXK01000364.1 GCA_016873355.1 Phycisphaerae bacterium
GGGGGCACCGGCGGCCGACGCGCCGCGCAACCCGTACACTCGCCGCATGCACTTCGACGCCCATCAGCCGGTCATCGACGACCTGGAGGCGCGGATCACCGCCATCCGCGACTCTCTTTAACTACGACGCGAAGCTTGCCGAACGCACGGCGCTCCAGGATCGAATGGGCGCCGGCGACTTCTGGAACAATCAGAAGGCCGCGCAGAAGACGATCGAGGATCTCAAGATCCTTCGCGCGCAGATCGAGCCGCTCGAAGCGCTCATCAAGGGCTTCGACGACGCGCGCGTGGCCTACGAGATGGCGCGCGAAGCGAACGACAAGGACCTGCTCGGCGAAGCGGACGAATCGCTCTTCCGACTGCAGACCGACATGGACAAGGTGGAGCAGCAGAGCCTGCTTTCCGGCAAGCACGACCACCGCAATTGCTTCGTGTCGATTCAGGCGGGCGCCGGCGGCACGGAGGCGGAAGACTGGGCCGGAATGCTGGAGCGCATGTACCTCTATTACTGGCAGCGCATGGGCTGGAAGGTGGAGGAGATGCACAAGTCGCTCGGCGCGGAGGCGGGCATCAACGCCGTCACCTATCGCGTCGTCGGACCGTTCGCGTTCGGCTACATGAATTGCGAGCGCGGGCCCCATCGACTGGCGCGAGTGAGCCCGTTCAACGCGGAAGGAAAGCGTCAGACGAGTTTCGCCACCGTCGATGTGACACCTGAATTCGAGGAAGAGGATCTCGAAATCCCGGCGAAGGATCTCGAGATCGTTCCGTTCGTGCGCGCGAGCGGTCCCGGCGGCCAGAACGTGAATAAGGTGGCCACGGCGATTCGCGTGACGCACATTCCCACGGGCATCCAGGTGGTGGCGAGCACCTATCGCGATCAGCCGCAGAATCGAAAGCAGGCGCTGGCGGTGCTGCGCGCCAAGCTCGAGCAGATCGAGGAGGAGCGCCGCAATGCGGAAGTGGCCGCGGCAACCGGCGGCAAGGTCGCTCGCGACTGGGGCAACCAGATCCGCAGCTACGTCTTCTACGACAGCCGCGTGAAGGATCACCGCACCGGCCACGAGTCGAGCAATGTGGAGTGGGTGCTCAACGGGAACATCGAGGGATATGTCGACGCGGAACTGCAGCGTCGTCGCTCCGAGCGCGAACAGGGCGGCGCCGTGAAGGGCGCAGGCGACGGCGCGGGCGGCGCCGCCAAAGGCGCTTCCGCGAAATCCGCGACCAAGGGTTGATTCGTGCGATTCGAACTGGAACGCGTGTCGCTGCGGTTTCGAGGGCCGCCGCCGGTCGACGCGCTTGCCGACGTGACGCTCTCCATCGACACCGGAGAGCGTTTGGCGCTCATGGGCTCCAGCGGCAGCGGTAAGAGTTCGCTGCTGCGAGTGCTCGCGGGACTCGAAGCGCCGAGCGATGGACGCGTGCTGCGGGATGGCGCCGACATCACGGCGCTCGAACCGCCGGCGCGAGATGTGGCAATGGTGCTTCAGGACGCGCCGCTCTACGGACATCTCTCGTTGCGCGACAATGCGGCGCATCCTCTGCGCATGCGCGGCGTGCGTGCGGCGGATGCGCGTCGCGTCTCGGACGGGATGCTCGAGCGAGTGGGACTTTCGGCACGCGCCGCGGCGAAGGCAAGCGAGGTCTCCGGGGGCGAGCGCCGCCGCGCCGCCCTGGCGCGAGCGCTCGTCTGGAAGCCGGCCCTGCTGCTGCTCGATGAACCGTTCGCGTCGCTCGATCCGGCGAGTCGGCTGTCGTTGCGGGATCTCGTGCGCGAGCTTTGCACCGAGATGAATTGCGCGTGCGTGCACGCCACGCACGACGGACTCGAGGCGCTTGCGCTCGGAACGACGCTCGCCGTTCTCGATCGCGGGCGACTCGTCGACCACGGTTCGCCGTCGAGACTCTGGTCCTCGCCCGCGTGCGAAGCGAGCTCGCAACTGCTCGGTGACGTGCCGATGAACCTCGTATCTCTCGCCGGCGCGAACGGCGATTCACGCCGCGTCGGCCTTCGGCCGGAGCATGTGCGCGTGGCGGCGAGCGACGGCGCGGCGGCCGGAGCCGCTCGGGCGCGTTCGCCAAGCGCCTCGATCGACGGCGCCGCGTGGAGTGCCGACGGCCGGATCGTCGGCATCGATTCGCTCGGCGATCGTTCCCTTCTCTCGATTCGGCTTGGCGATGGATCGCTCGTTCGCGCCATCGTCGCCGCCAGCGCACCGAGCGCCACGACGGATGCCGCGCGCAGCGCGGCACATCACGAGGGCGACTCGGTGTCGCTCAGCGCCGCCGCCGAATCGCTCGTCGAGTTCCATCACGCCGCGGAGGCTCGCACATGAGGCGCTACGGATTCGCCACGGGACTCGTCGATTTCGGCCCCGATTCGACCGGCAGCGTCGTTCGAAGCTCCTCGCTCGAATGGCTCGTGACGAACGGAATCGGCGGCTACGCATGCGGCACGGTGGCGGGAATCCTCACGCGGCGCTGGCACGGACTGCTCGCGGCCGCCACCGATCCGCCGGCCGGTCGCACGCTCATGCTCGCCAAGCTCGATCCGCTCATCGTCTACAAGGGCACGGCGCACGATCTCGCGAACAACCGCTTCAAGGGCGGCGTGGTGAACGCGCCGGGACTTCCGTACCTCATTCGCTTTCACCTCGAGCAGCTCGTGCCCACATGGACCTGGTGCATTCGAGACGCGCTGATCGAACAGCGCATCTTCATGAAGCAGGGCGAGAACACCACCTTCGTTCATTGGCGCTTCGTGCAGGGCTCGAGCGATCTGCGCCTGCGGCTCGGCGCGCTCGCGTGCTGTCGCCCGCACAGTCGGCTCACGCCGCCCGGTTCGCCCGGTCCCACGATCGAGCAGGCGGATCGGGGCGTTCGAGTGTCATGGGCGCCTCGCGACGGCTCC
>VGXK01000365.1 GCA_016873355.1 Phycisphaerae bacterium
CGCGCCGGGACCGCCCGCGCCGCGCATTCCGCTCCCGCCACCGATGCCGCCGCCCTCGCCGCCGCCTCGCTGATGACTCTGCTCGATTCCAAGTCGCTCGGAGAGCGGCATGAACTGCATCGTCGGCACGCGATTGAAGCGAGAGATCACGATGCCCGCGACGATTCCGTACGCGAACTGGCTGCCCACGAACCACGGCCAGCTGATGAAGCGCTCGAGCGTGGGATTCACGATTCCAAGCGACGCCCAGACGAGTCCCGTCCACATCACGGGTGCGACGATTCCTCCGAAGAGGATCGGTCGCTTCGGCATCATGGGCAGCGCCACCGTGTAGAGCAACCCGACGAAGATGCTGCCGATTGCGTGGATGAGCGCGGCGGTGAGCAGCCACCCCGCATCGAGCGACGCGAGCTTCTCCTTCGGCATCTGCTCGAGTCCCGGCAGGACGACGCCCGCGAGCAGGTTGATCGGCAGCCACACGCTTCCTTCGCGCAACACGCCCCAGAGGCACGCCACGATCGCCATCGCGGCGCCACCGGCGAGTCCGCCCCACACTCCCACGCGGTAGGGATGGATCTCGACGGGTATCACGAGACGGCGCGGCGCCGCCCTCGTGACGCTTCGCGCGGGCGCAGGCGCCGCCGCTCGCTCCGCGCCCGGAATCTCCTCCGTCGCTTCGATCGGGAAGACCTGCCGGAACCACGCCACGGCCGCGCCGAGCGCCATCACGGTGCCGACGATCGTGACGGCCCAGTTCGTCACGAGTCCCGCGAAGACGAGCGTCACGCCCGCCGCCGCCACCATCGGCGCCGCGGTCGGCTTCGGGATCTCGCGCGAGTACGGCACGGGCGGTCGCTCGCTCATGCGGCCCCTCCGGGCGGCTGTCGCCCGATCACATAGACGGTGAGGAAGACGAACACCCACACCGCGTCGACGAAGTGCCAGTACCAACTCAGCAGATCCACGCGCCGATGATCCCGCGCGGACTCCACCTTGCCGAGCAGCGAAAGCACGAGCACGAGCGAAAGCAGCAGCAGCCCCACCGTCACGTGGAACGCGTGGAATCCGACGAGCGAGTAGAAGGTGGTGCCGAAGAGATTCGTCGCGATCGTGAGGTCGTCGTCGCGAATCAACTTGGTCCACTCCACGCCGGTGCCGTACAGGAAGTAGGCGCCGAGCAGGATCGTGAGCAGCATCCATCCCCGGAACGCTCCGATCGACCCGCGCGCGAGCATGCGCATGGCGAACACGACGGTCACGCTCGAGCTCAGGAGCGCCACGCTGTTCACGATCACCGGCCCCAGTTCGAGCACCTGCCACGGCGTGGGTCCGCTCTTGTCGCGCCCCGCGTAGAAGAGGTACGCCACGATGAACGCGGCGAAGAAGCAGCTCTCCGTGAAGATGAGGCACGCCATGCCCGCGCCGCCGCGCGACGGCTCGAACGACGGTTCGCGCACGCCGGCGCCGGACGAACCGGATCCGCGCGCGCCGCCGCCGCGCATCGCGCCGGAACCTCCCTGATCGACGGGCAGCGCGCTACTCATAGTGCTCGTCCGGATCCTCGGGGTGCTTGCGATCCCAGAGCGGGCGCCGGCTGGTGCACACCGGAATCTCGTCGAAGTTCCACTCCGGCGGCGGACTCGTCGTCGCCCATTCGAGCGTCCACGCGTCCCACGGATCGTCGCCGCACGGCTTGCCTCGCAGGAGCGTGCGCATCATGTTCCACACGAGAATGAGCACGCCCAGGATCTGAAGCGGCACGCCCGCGCTCGAGATCATGTTCCAGAGTTCGAAGCCGCGATCCGGCTGATAGGTGTAGATGCGGCGCGGCATGCCGAGCATTCCCGAGATGTGCATCGGGAAGAAGGTGAGCGTGAACCCGATCAGGAAGATCCAGAAGGTCCACTTGCCGAGCCGCTCGTCGAGCTTCCTGCCGAACGCCTTGGGGAACCAGTAGAAGAGCGCGCCGAAGATGCCGAAGAGCGTGCCGCCGATCAGCACGTAGTGGAAGTGCCCGACGACGAAGTAGGAATCCGAAAGCTGCCAGTCGAACGGCACCACCGCGAGCATGATCCCGGTCAAGCCGCCGAAGATGAAGAGCGCCAGAAATCCGGTCGCGAACATCATCGGCGTGTCGAAGCGGATGCGCCCGCCCCACATCGTTCCGAGCCAGTTGAAGATCTTGATTCCCGTCGGCACCGAGATCAGGAACGTGGCGGCGCTGAAGAGCGAGTTGAGGAACGGACTCAACCCCACCACGAACATGTGGTGCGCCCAGACTCCCAGCGAGATGAAGCAGATCGCCACCGTGGCCGCCACCATGAGCGGATAGCCGAAGATCACCTTTCGGCTGAAGACGGGAATGATCTCGCTGATGAATCCGAACGCGGGCAGGATGAGGATGTAGACCTCCGGGTGCCCGAAGAACCAGAAGAGGTGCTGCCACAGGATCGCCGATCCGTCCATCTGCGGATCGAAGAAGTGCGCGCCGAGCGTGCGATCGAAGAGCAGCATCACCTGCGCCGCGGTGAGCACCGGCATCACCGCGAGGATCAGGATGGCCACGATGAGCATCATCCACACCATGAGCGGCATGCGCATGAGCGTCATGCCGGGGCAGCGCATCGAGAGAATGGTGGTGACGAGATTGACGGCGGTGGTGATGCTGCCGAAGCCGCTCACCATGATGCCGAGGATCCAGTACTCGGTGGCGTTGCCTCGCGAGAAGGCGCGGCTGGTGAGCGGCGCGTACATGAACCATCCCGCATCGGGCGCGCTGCCGGCGCCGTAGAGCCCTTCCGATCCGATGTAGCTGTAGTAGAGGAGCAGTCCGCCGAAGAGCAGCAGCCAGTAGCCGAACGCGTTCAGTCGCGGGAACGCCATGTCGCGCGCCCCGATCATGAGCGGC
>VGXK01000366.1 GCA_016873355.1 Phycisphaerae bacterium
GAACGCGTCCCAGCCCATCGGATGCAGCACGTTGCATCCGCGCATGCGCTTCATGCGGCAGAGGATGTCGGTGGCGATGTACCCCTCGGGATGTCCCACGTGCAGTCCCGCGCCCGACGGGTACGGGAACATGTCGAGGCAGTAGAACTTGGGCTTCGACGCGTCGAATCCCGCGTCTCCCGGATTCAACGCGCGGAACGGGGACTCGCGCGCCCACCGCGCCTGCCACTTCGATTCGATCTCGTTGGCCAGGGCGCCGGTGTAGCGGTAGCGCGTTTCCACTTCCACGGACATGGGATCGAAAGGCTACCCGCGAGCGGTCGGCCGCGACGCGCCCCGCCCCGCGCTCGACGCGGCGAACGGGCGCTCACGCGGCGCCGCCGGACGCCTCAGGCCTCGTGCTTCGTTCGCTCCTGCTCCAGGTGCTTCATCGCCTCGCCCACGAGATAGAAGCTGCCGGTGACGACGATCAGGTCGTCGCGGCTCACGGCGCGGGTGGCGAGCGCGAGCGCCTCCGGCAGCGTTCGCGCCACCTGGCTCATCTTGCCGGAGCGCTCCTGGAACATCTTCTGGAGCTCGTCGGGATCGGCGGCCCGTGGCGTCGTCGAGGCGCGCGTGAAGATCACCTTGTCGGCGCCGAGATTCACCTTGTCGAGCATCGAGCCCACGTCCTTGTCCGCGCAGCAGCCGAAGACGCAGACCATGGAGTCGTACGGCACGTGCGCGCCGACGCAGCGCATGAGCGCGTTCATCGACGCGGGGTTGTGGGCGCCATCGGCGAGAATGCGCGGGCGCTCCTGGAGAATCTGCATGCGACCGGGCGCCTTCGTCTTGGCGAGTCCGGCCGTCATGCGGTCCTCGGGGCAGTCGAAGCCGCAGCTCTTGAGCGTGTCGACCGCGGCAAGCGCCAGCCCGCAGTTGCTCGCCTGATGCTCGCCCTGGAGCGGAACCGGCAGATGCTCGAGGCGGCTCGTGCGCGTGTAGAGGCAGACGCGCGTGTGCGGGCCGAGATCGGGATCGGTGCAGAAGCGGCTCGAGAACTCGATCTCCTTGTTCACCACGCGCAGCAGGGCGCCCGACTTCTCGGCGGCCTCGCGCATCGTGCGCTCCACCTCGGGCGGCGGATCGAAGACGAGCGCGGGCACGCCCTGCTTGAAGATGCCGGCCTTCTCCCGCGCAATCACCGGCAGCGTGGTGCCGAGGATCTTCGTGTGATCGAAGTCGATCTGCGTGACGACGCTCACGAGCGGCGTGAGCACGTTCGTGGAGTCGAGGCGCCCGCCGAGGCCGACCTCGACCACCGCCACGTCGACCGCCTGCTCCGCGAAGTACTTGAAGCCGATGGCGGTGACGAGTTCGAAGAAGGTCGGCTCGAAGTCGAGCTTCGACACGGCGCGGGCCGCCTGCTTGGCGAGTTCGACGAGATCGCTCTTGCCGATGAGCCGGCCGTTGATCGAGATGCGCTCGCGCAGGCCCGTCAGGTGCGGGCTCGTGTACTGCCCCACCGCGTAGCCGCACTCTTCGAGCATGGCCGCGATCATGGCCACGGTGCTCCCCTTGCCCACCGTGCCCGCCACGTGCACGGCCTTGATCTGCCGGTGGGGATTGCCGAGCCTGTCGAGCAGCCGATGCATGCGATCGAGCTTGAACGCGTCGTCGGAGAGCTTCACCGCGCGCATGCGCTCGATGTCGGGGCGATCGTGCAGCCAGCGGATCACCGCGGCATACGACGAGAGATCGGGAGGGCTGCGACGAGCGGTCGACGCCCGGCCCTCGGCCGCCTGGCCCGAGCCGGGCTTCACTTCGGTGGTGATCGGCGACGGCCGGCGACCGCCGCCCCCGTTGCGGCGGCTCGATCCGGAATCGACGCGAGACGCCTTCGAAGCGGCATCGCTGCGAGCCGCCGAGGACGATCGTGGGGCTCGCTTTCCCGGGGTGTCAGCCCGCCTCGACGGCCGGGCTGATGAAGGCTTCGCCATAGGAGCGACGATTCTATCGGCGGCCTGATTTCGATTCAAACGATCGATGCGCAACACCATGCAACACAGCGGCTTGCGCTGCGTTCCGGCAGCGCCGTAGACTCGGCCCGCTCGACGACCCCGAGCGCCCTCCCGTGAAGCCGCGACCCGCGTCCACGACCAGCGGAACGAACACGGAAGCCTGGCGGGCGCTGCGCGTGCTCAGCGAGTTCGTGGAGGCGATCGACACGCTCGATTCGATCGGTCCGGCGGTGAGCGTCTTCGGTTCGGCGCGCACGGCACCCGACACGCGCTACTACGACATGGCGCGCGAGTGCGGACGACAACTCGTCGAGCGCGGCTTCGCCGTCATCACCGGCGGCGGACCCGGGATCATGGAAGCGGCCAATCGAGGCGCCAAGGACGCGGGCGGCGTCAGCATCGGGCTCAACATCGCGCTGCCGCACGAGCAGGTGCCGAACCCGTTCCAGACGATGGAGCTCGAGTTCCGCTACTTCTTCATCCGCAAGGTGATGTTCGTGAAGTACGCGCGCGGCACGATCAATTTCCCCGGCGGCTTCGGCACGCTCGACGAAGTGTTCGAGTCGCTCACGCTCATGCAGACGCTCAAGATCAGGCCGATGCCGGTCGTGCTCGTCGGCCGCGCGTACTGGGAGGGATTGCTGCACTGGTTCCGCGAGGTGCTGATCGGGCAGCACCGCGCGATCGACGAGATGGACTTCCGGCTCTTCTATCTCACCGACGACGTGAAGGACGCGGTCGACGTGGTGCACCAGGTGCACGAGGGGCGCCGCGAGTGGGCGGCGAACCTGCCGCGATTCCCCGAGGACGATGCGCAGCGGACGGGCGAGGGCACGCGCGAGGGCGTGCTTCCGCGCAAGCGTGCTCCGGGCGAGGCCGCGAAGA
>VGXK01000367.1 GCA_016873355.1 Phycisphaerae bacterium
ACGAAGGAATTGCGGACGACTTCGAGTACCGCGGTCGCCGCACGAGATTCGGCGGCGATCCCGACGGATCGATGTCTTCTTCTGCTTCGAGTGCCTGGAGCCGTTCACCGACTTCGAAGGCCACGAGGGCTTCGCGTCGCGAGGCGCCGCGTTCGACGACGCGTCAATCGAGCTCGAACGCGCTCTTGTAGTCGAGCTTGAGCGCCGGATCCTGGTCCTCCTTGCGGAGGAAGCAGTTCTCCACCACGAGCGCCTCGATCTCGCAGCCCATGAAGCAGCGGAACGCGTCCTCCGGCGTGCAGACGATCGGCTCGCCGCGCACGTTGAAGCTGGTGTTCACCAGCACGGGGCATCCGGTGCGCTTCTCGAACTCGCTCAGCAGCCGGTGGTAGCGCGGATTCGTCTCCTTGTGCACCGTCTGCACGCGCGCCGAGTAATCGACATGCGTGATCGCGGGCACGTCGCTCCGCGGCACGTTGAGCTTGTCGATGCCGAAGAGTTTCTCCTGCTCCTTGCTCATCGGAATGCGGCGGCTCTTCACCACGTCGGCGACGAGCAGCATGTACGGGCTGTCGTCGTCCATCTCGAAGTAGTCGCTCACGCGCTCGCGCAGCACGCTCGGCGCGAACGGCCGGAAGCTCTCGCGGTACTTCACTCGAAGGTTCAGCGTCTTCTGCATGGTGGGGCTGCGCGGGTCGCCGAGAATCGAGCGGGCGCCGAGCGCGCGCGGCCCGAACTCCATGCGTCCCTGCGACCAGCCGACCGCCTTCTCCGACGCGAGCGCCTCGGCCGCTCGCGAGATCACTTCGTCGTCGCTCAGCACTTCGAACCTTGCGCCCGCAGTTTTCAACCGGCGCTCCACCTCCGACTGCTTGAAGCGCGGCCCGAGGTAGCTGCCCTGCATCGCATCGAGCCCGCGCGCGACGACTCGCGGCTTGTCCGCGAATCCGTGGTACGCCGCCAGCGCCGCACCGAGCGCGCCGCCCGCGTCGCCGGCCGCCGGCTGGATCCACAGGTTCTTGAACGGCCGCTCGCGAAGGATCTTTCCGTTCGCCACGCAGTTGAGGGCCACGCCGCCGGCCATGCAGAGATTCGGGCAGTCGAACTGCTTCGACAGCGAGCGCGCCAGCCGCAGCATCGTCTCCTCCGTGACGATCTGCACCGCCGCCGCGAGATCCATGTGGCGCTGGACGAGCAGTTCCTTGTCGGGCTTGCGCGCGGGACCGCCGAAGAGCTCGGCGAAGGCGCCGTTCGTCATCGTCAGACCCGTGCAGTAGTTGAAGTACTTCTGGTTGAGGCGGAAGGTGCCGTCCTCCTTGAGATCCATCACTTCGCGCAGGATCAGGTCGGCGTACTTCCGCGCCGCGTCGCGTTCGCCGTACGGCGCCAACCCCATCACCTTGTACTCGCCGGAATTCACCTTGAATCCGGTGTAGTAGGTGAAGGCCGAATAGAGCAGGCCGAGCGAGTGGGGGAAGTGCAGTTCGCGCTGCATCGCGAGCGTCTTTCCCTTTCCGAATCCCACGCTCGTGGTCGTCCATTCTCCCACGCCGTCGAGCGTGAGCACCACCGCCTCCTCGAACGGCGACGGATAGAACGCGCTGGCCGCGTGACTCAGGTGATGCTCGGTGAAGAGCAGCTTCGAGCGATCGAACTCGGAGTCCTCCTGCTTCAGCGCCTTCTCGAGCACGCTCTTCTGAAAGAGCTTCTCCTTGAGCCACGCCGGCATCGCCGTGCGGAAGCTCAGGAATCCGCGAGGCGCCCACGCCAGGTAGGTCTCGACCAATCGCTCGAATTTGATGAACGGCTTGTCGTAGAAGACCACGAAGTCGACGTCGCGCAGCGACGCGCCCGCTTCCGCCAGGCATGCATGCACGGCGTGCCGCGGAAACCCGGAGTCGTGCTTCTTGCGAGTGAAGCGCTCCTCCTGCGCGGCGGCGACGATGCGACCATCCTCGACGAGCGCCGCGGCCGAGTCATGGTAATAGGCGGAGATGCCGAGGATTCGCACGGGCGGTGGGAGCGGCGTCGCTCAGAACATCATGTAGATGCCCTGCAACGCCGGAATCGTCTTGGCGGCCACGAGCAGCCCGCCGATGAGGATGAGCGTGACGAAGATCGGCATGAGCCAGAACTTCTTGCGGGCGGCCATGAAGGCGAAGAGTTCCTTGATGAACGACATCGTGGTGCCTCCATCATCTCCGATCAGAACTGGTTCCGCATGGTGGACGGTTCCGGCCCCGGCGGATCGCGCAGGATCCAGTAGCTCCGGGCCGCGGGATCGAGCCGCATTCGCAGCAGATCCTTGCCGAAAAGCCGCACGAGCCAGCCCATCGGCGTCATCACGAGTGCCCAGAGCAGGAACATCACCACCGGGCTCACGATCATGTGCAGCGCGATGGCGACGAGCGTCCAGAGTCGATTGAGCGGGGTGAGCAGCTTCGGCGCGACGATCGCGAGCAGGAAGACGACCGCGCCCACCGCGAGCAGCCACCACGGCCATGGTCCCCAGCCGCTTTCGCTGACCCATGCGCCGCGCTTCCAGCGGTAGAGCCCCAGCAGGGCGAACGCCACGAGCGCGAGCAATCCGCCGATCTGAAGTCCGAACGCGAAGTTGCTCGCGCCGATCGGCCGATCGCTGCGCGAGAGATCCTCGTGGATGGCGCCCTTCGAACGAGCCATGTGCGGCGATCTACTCTATCGGCCGCCGCGAGATTTCGCCGGGAATGGCCGCCGCAGCGAGCGGGGCGGGTTCGCGCTCGACGCTCAGCGATTCGCGAAGTCCACGATCTCGACGTCGGCGTCGATCGTCGTGTATCGCCGGCTCTTCATGATCTTCGGATGTCCGGCCTCGGTGAAGTCCATGTAGACG
>VGXK01000368.1 GCA_016873355.1 Phycisphaerae bacterium
TCGGATCGTCAAGGAAACATCCTCGTTGAGCACGCCCGCGGTGAACGAGCCCGAGTCGATCGGCGCCAGCAGCACGGCCCGCTCCGCCGCCGTGTCGACGTCGATCACGGCTCGGATCGAGCCGGGCGCAAGGTCCGCCTGGTGGATGCGCATGAAGGCGATGCGCGTGGGGTCGAGCGTGCTCGTGCGGTAGTCGCTCGATCCGTCGAGCAGTCGATGGCTGCCGAAGACGGCCGTGTTCGCAAGCGAGTTGATCGCGGCGAGCTCCGCGTCGATGGCGAGTTGCCGCTCGTTCGGCGGAAGGCCGGCGCCGTCGCCGACCTCGGCCACGAGGCTCTTGAGCGTCTCGAGACGATCGGCGATCGCCGAGAGCTGCGAGTCGGCGGCGGCGATCAGGGCGCTGCCCTGCTCGGCCGCGTCGATCGCCGCGGCGACGCCGCGAAGCTGCATCGCCAGCCGATCGGCGCGCACGATGCCGACGGGATCGTCGGAACCTCGATTGATGCGCAAGCTCGTCGTGATCCGCTCCAGGTGCCGCGTGTAGTCGGCGTTGGCGCGGAGCAATCCACGATGGGCGATCAGGGCGGCGATGTTGCTGTTGAAGCTCGGCATGGTCCGGTGCGCTCAGGCGCTCTCGCGGCGCGGAGGGCGCTCGGCGCGGAGATCCGCGTCCTTCGCCTTGGCGCCGTTGCGGCGCGGCACGGGCATCTCATCGAGGGTTCCGCGGAAGCGCGCGGCCTGCTCGTTCTCCAGGCGGATCGCGTCGTAGACCTCCTTGCGATGCACCGCCACGTTCGACGGCGCCGAGATCCCGATGCGGACCTTGTCGCCTCGGATGTCGACGATCGTCAGCTCCACCTCGTCGCCGATCATGATCGATTCATCGATGTGCCGTGAGAGCACCAGCATTCGTCGGACTCCTTCCGTGCGTGGGGTTCGGCCTCGATCGGTCGTTCAGGCGCTGGCGACGCGGGCTTCGTCCACTCGGACGAGCTCCTGCCGGGTGGACCATCGGCGTTCCGCAAGCACGAGTTGAAGACCCTTTCGAGTGACGGCGCTGATCACGAGCGGACCCTGGAGATTCGCGGTCAGGGACTCCCCCCGCCGGTTCACGATCACGAAGGTCTGGAGCTCGGAACGGTCGCACAGACCGATCTCGGCGGACTGCTCGTCCCGCAGCGGCACCGAGAATCCCTCGATCCAGAATTCCGGATCCGTGACCACGAAGGCCAGGTCCGGATTCTCCGCGCTCTGGAGCCAGAAGAAGACGCCGCGCTCGTCGGGCTGGAGCAGGGCGAAGCTCCGCGCCTGCGCGAATCCGAGCAATCCCGAGGGGAACTCGATGAGCTTCTCGTCGTCGATCTCGACCGGTCCGAATCTCGTCGTCTGAATCACCATGGTTGCGTCCTCCTGACTTTCCCCTCGCGGGGATGGTGCGTGTTTCAAGCAAGGAACCGAATGAGCGAGAGCGATCCGGCGCGGGACAGCGCGATCAGCCCCGCCTCGAGCTGCGTCGAGAGCGTCGAGAGCCGCGTGGCGGCTTCCGCCACGTCGACGTCGCGAAGCAGGCTGAGAAGCGACTGCTGCTGGATCGTGGTCTCCTCCGTCGCGTCCGACTCCCGCGCCAGGCGCGACGCGCGTGCTCCCGCGGCGCTGCGGGCCGCCGAGGCCCGCTCCACGGCGCGGTCGATGCCGTCGAGTGCAATCTTCATGCCGACCCCGTCCGCCGCGAGAATCGCGTCGCGGAGCGCAAGCAGGTGCGTGAAGGCGCCGTCGACGGCAACTTGTGCGCGATCGACGCCGATGAGGGTCGAGCCCAGCACGAGCGTGCCCCCGATGAATCCGAGGTCCTCCGCCGCCCACGAGCCGTTCACCGGCGCGATCGAGAGCACGCCGGCGCCGACGGTGCCGTCGTTCACGATGAAGCCGTTCCCATCCGTGCGCAGCGTGACCTCGAACTCGCCCGGCACGACGATGCCGGCGGCGGTCGCGGCCGCGTGCATCGTGTTCATGACCGCCTGCACGGTCGTCTCGTTCGCGAAGTCGACGACGAAGCTGCGTCCGTCGCGGAGCGTCACGACGAGGTCGTCGCCGGTCTGCGCCGCCGGGCTTCCCGTGATCGGATCGACGCCCGGCTGCGCGAAGCGCACGCCGCGCTCGTCGTTGAAATCCGAGAGCAGCGTGTAGGTGGCGAAGGTGTCGATGCCGAGCCGCGAGGCGGTGTCGTCGCCCGGCCGATCGGAGATCGACAGGTGGACGCCGGAGAGCTCGTTGCGGACCCACGCCTTGCCGCTCGCGGCGTCGAACTCGACGCGGATGCCGAGATCGAGGTTCTCGAGCGAGTCCTTGAGGTCGCGCAGCGTCACCGTGCCCGAGAGGTTGACGATCTGCGACTGGCCGTCGACGAGCACCATGATCTCGCCGAGCGGTCCGGCGCCCCATGCCGTGATCGGCGTCTCGTACCCGAGCGCGAGATTCACCGTTCCCGCGAGATCGATGCGCCGGCTCACGCCGCCGAACGCCTGGTGCCCGGAGATCGTGCTCGCTTCGCCGAGTCCAAGGTCGAGTCCGGCGCCGCGGCCCTCGTAGAGCACGCCGACGCCGCGTTCGATCCACGGCGGCGAGCCGGAGCGCGTGCCGCCGAAGAGCGCCACGCCGTCGAATTGCGCGTTGCCGGCGCCGACGAGCCGGCGCACGAGCTGGTCGATCTGGTTCGCGATCGTCTGCCGATCCGCCGGGCTTGCGGAGAGGACCGAGTCGCCGCCGGCGAGCGCCTTCGCCTCGCCGAGCAGGTCGAGCGCGTCGGCGAGCGGCGAATCGCTCGCCTCGAGCAGCGACCGGGCGCGCCCGAGCAGTTCGCTCCGCGCG
>VGXK01000369.1 GCA_016873355.1 Phycisphaerae bacterium
ATCAGGCGCGCGGGCGTGCCCACGTTCGTCGAGATCTCGGTGAGCCGCAACGAGTTCGAGCTGTTGCGGCTGCCGACGACGAGCACGAGGTCCGCGTCCGGCGCGATCGCGCGGACGGCGCGCTGTCGATTCGTCGTCGCGTAGCAGATGTCGCTCGTCGGCGGCTCCTTGATGTTCGGAAACGCCTTCTTCAGCGCGTGAATGATCACGTCGGCGTCGTCGGTCGAAAGCGTGGTCTGCGTGAGATAGACGAGCTTCTCGGGATCGATGATGCGAAGCGCCGGAATGTCATCGGGACTCTCGACGACCTGGATCGCCTCCGGCGCCTCGCCGCGCGTGCCGACGACTTCCTGGTGCGACGCGTGGCCGATGAGCAGGATCTGGAAGCCCTTCCGCGCATAACGGATCGCTTCGGCGTGGACCTTCGTGACGAGCGGGCAGGTCGCGTCGATCGCGATCAGGCCGCGAGCCGCCGCCTCCGCGCGGATCGCGGGGCTCACGCCGTGGGCGCTGAAGACGACGATCGAGCCGTCGGGCACCTCCTCGATGCTCTCCACGAAGATGACGCCGCGGCTCTTGAAGCGCTCCACGACATGCTTGTTGTGCACGATCTCGTGGTAGACGCAGATCGTTTCGCCCGGGCAGATGTCGAGCAATTGGTCGACGACATCGATGGCCATGTAGACGCCGGCACAGAAGCCGCGCGGGTTGGCGAGGATCAGCTTCACGCGGGCCAATCGTAGCAGGGACGAGCGGCGCGACGGTCGCGCGCGGCGAGCGTTCGTTCTCCTACACTGCCCGCCCCATGAAGCCGGCGCTCAAGATCTGGATCGACGGCGCGCTCGTGCCCGCGAGCGACGCGAAGGTGTCGGTCTACGACCACGGCCTGCTCTACGGCGACGGCGTCTTCGAAGGCATCCGCGTCTACGGCGGACGCATCTTCAAGATGAAGTCGCATCTCGAGCGCTTGTGGGAGAGCGCCGAGCGCATTCGACTGAAGCCCGTGTACACGCCCGGCGAGATCGAGCGCGCCATGCGCGAGACCGTTTCCGCGAACGGCCTCAAGGACGCGTACATCCGTCTCGTCATCACGCGCGGCGCGGGCACGCTCGGGCTTCATCCGTTCAGGTGCCCGAAGCCCTGCACGATCGTGATCGCCGACACGATCCAGCTCTATCCCGCGGAGCTCTACGAAAGGGGCATGCGCGTGATCGTGGCGAATCGCCCGCGCATTCCGATCGCGTGCCTCGACCCGGCGATCAAGAGCCTCAACTACCTGAACAACATCCTCGCCAAGATCGAGGCGATCGACGCCGACGTGCTCGAGGCGATCATGCTCAACATCGACGGCGAAGTCTCGGAGTGCACCGGAGACAACATCTTCTGCGTCGCGAAGGGCCGCATTCTCACGCCGCCGGAGAGCGCGGGAATGCTCCACGGAATCACGCGACGATTCGTGATCGACACGCTCGGTCCCGCGCTCGGCATTCCCGTCGAGGAGCGCTCGATGCGCCTTGAGGATCTCTACTCCGCGGACGAAGTCTTCCTCACCGGCACCGCCGCCGAGATCATCGGCGTGAGTGCGATCGGCGGCCGCACGATCGGTTCGGGAGGGGTCGGACCGGTCACGAAGTCGCTCATCGCCGAGTTCCGCTCGCGCGTGTCGAAGAGCGCGCCCGAGGATTGAGCCGGGCGGAGTCGCCATGAGCGCCGACGCCACGACTGCGCGCGACCGTTCGAACTCCCCTGCCGCGTTCTTCGAACTCGACCGCGAGGCGCTGCTCGCCTGGTGCACGGAACGCGGGCTTCCGCGCCATGCGGCAGAACAGATTCAGCGCTGGGTCTTCGAGCGCGGCGTCGTCGATCCCGAGCGCATGACGGATCTCTCGAAGGCCGCGCGCGCGATGCTCGCACGCGAAATGGTCTTCCTCCAGGGCGTCGTTCGCGCGCATCAGCTCGCCACGGACGAGACGCAGAAGCTGCTCGTCGCGTGGCCTCCGCCATCCGCGCTTCCGACGATCGATCCGAACGAGCGCCGTACCGAGTGCGTGATGATCCCGAGCGAGGACCGGCGCACGGCGTGCCTTTCGAGCCAGGTCGGTTGCCCGGTCGGCTGCCGCTTCTGCGCGAGCGGCCTCGGCGGCCTCGAAGGCAATCTCAGCGCCGGTCGGATCCTCGAGCAGGTCTGGCATCTCTCGCGGCTTCCGGGCGTCGAGCGCATCTCGCATGTCGTCTTCATGGGCATGGGAGAGCCGCTCGCGAATCTCAACGCGGTCACGAGCGCGATCCGCACGCTGAACGCGCCGTGGGGCTTCGGCATCTCCGCGCGGCGCATCACCGTCAGCACCGTGGGGCTGCCCGCCGCGATCCGCAAGCTCTGCGAGTTCGAGATCCCGGTGACGCTCGCGCTCTCGCTGCATGCGCCGCTCGACGACCTGCGTCGCGAGATCATCCCGTGGGCCGAGTATGCGACCATCGACGAGATTCTCGACGCGGCGCAGGAGTGGTTCGACAAGACCGGCCGCGAGATCACGCTCGAGTACATCCTGCTCGGCGGCGTGAACGATCGACCGATCCACGCCCAGGAGCTCGCGCGCCTGGCGCGCACCATGCGCGCGAACGTGAACCTCATCCGCTACAACGAGGTCGCGGGACTGCCCTACCTTCGTCCGCGCGACGAGGATGTCCTGCGTTTCCAGGAGATCCTTCGCGAGAAGGGCGTGAACACGCACATCCGCCGCAGTCGCGGCCGCGACATCGCCGCCGCGTGCGGTCAGTTGCGGCACGAGGCGAAGGCGAAGTTGGGCTGAACGGCGTCAGGCGCCCGATCTCGAATGCGTCGGCAGCGCCGCGAAGTCGGCGGCAAG
>VGXK01000370.1 GCA_016873355.1 Phycisphaerae bacterium
GGACCCGCCCTTGCCTCGGCTCCTGGCCGGCCGCCGCCTCGCTCGCTCGATTGCCGAATCGACGGAGGCGACGCAGCCACGCGGCGCCCGCCTCGCTCAACAGAGCGCGATGAAGCAGAGGATGGCCAGCACCGCGTATCGGCGGTGGTGTCGACGGAAGCGGATGATTTCGCCAACGCGACGCATGGTTCGTCAGTCGGATCTTGAGTCGAAGGACCGCCGCTTCGCAGAATGACGCCGCAGAAACGGTACCTCACCATGCCCCGGCTCCTGTCGAAGTCCAGCATTCGCGCCGCATGCGTGGCGATCGCGTTCGTTCATGCGGGCCACGCGGGGAACTCGGACCCGCCGGCGCTGGAAACGGCGATCGATGCGTGGGTGCGGGCCCGGGAGTGGGTCGACGCGCTCAAGGTTCCGACCGTACCGCCTGCGCCGGCGACTCCGGCGGCGCCGCCGGCGCCGTTCTCTCCGGCCGACGCCGCGAAGGCCGCTCCCCCCGCCGCGCCCAGCGCCGTCGGCGTGGTCCTGCGCCTGCGCGGCCGAGTCGTCGGCACGGGAATCGCGTTCGGGCCGGGACCCGGGGTGCTCGAGCGAGCCGTGTCGAAGGCGATCGAGCCGGTCGACACCGATGACTTCGTGCTCAAGCTCCCGCGCGACGAGCGGGATGCGATCGGCCGCGAACTCTCGCTCGAACTCGAGCTTGCGAGCGAGCCGCAGCCGATGATCGGCCGCACGGTCGGTCAGATCGTGGCGCGGATCGAGCCCGCGCTCGAAGCGCTCGCGCTTCGTCGCGGCGACCGCTGGACCTGGACGATGCCGTCGGTGGTGCAGGCGGCGAACCTCGCGTCGGATCCCATCCGCACCTGCGCGGCGATGCTCACGCAGCTCGCCATCGACCCGCGCGAGCTGCCGTCGCAGGCGCTGCCCGAAGGAACTTCGTTCTATCACGCGCCGACGAGGCGACTCGCGCAGCTCGGGCCCAAGGATGCGCCGTTCGAAGTGATCCGCGGACACGAGATCATTCCGCTCACGGTCGTCGGTCCCGCCGGCCGCGCCGAGTTCGCAGCCGCCATGTGCCGGCATCTGCGCACCCACGTCACGCGGCCGTCGCCCGCGGCTCCGAGCGAAACCGGCTCGCTTCGCGCGCTCGGAATCCAGGGCGACTATCGCCCGCACCTGGATCGACATCGGGACCTCTTCGCACCGCCGCAGGACCAGGCGATGGCGGCGCTCGCGCTCGCGGCGGCGTCGAATTCGCCGCTGCTCCCGGAAGCGGAGCGTCGCAAGGCGGCGGCGACGGCGGCGCAACTTCTCTCGGCCCTGGCGGAGGTGGCGGAAGTGGAGCAACCGCCGCTCGAGTCGGCATCGGCGGTGGCGCTCGCACTGCTCGCCGAGCTCGCGCTCGATCGCGGCGGAACGACGACCCCGGCCCGACCGGAGCCCTTCCTCGAGTCGCTGCGCGAGGCGCTCGCGAAGAGCCTCGCCGGCGGCGCGGCGCTCGATCACGCTCGCGCGATCGAACTCGCGGCGGCGGCGGCGCTCGCGACGCGCGGCGAACCCGTCGTCGATCGAGCCGTGCTCGATGCCCTGCTTGAAAGGGCGTGGTCCGCTCCCGCGTCGACCACGCTCGTCGAGATGCTGCCCTGGTTGCTGCTTGCGGAACGGGAGCGCGGCTCGTTCGACGATCCCGTTCGGGCGAAGGGCATCCGCGAACGAGCCGAACCCGTGCGACGAGCTCTGCTCGCATCGCAGCTCGGAGTCGGCGGTCCGGAGGAGTCGGCGCCCGACGCCGCCGGCGGATTCGCCCTCACCGGCGGACTTCGAACCGTGGCCACCTCGCAGTCGGCGCGGCCCACGCTGGCGCTGGCCATCATGCTCGGCTGCCCGGAATTCGCCACGCCGGAGGAACTGCCGGATCTGCTTCGATGCCAGTTGATGGCGCTTCGATTCCTGCGGCAGCTCGCGGTGGACGAGCGCTCCTGCTACGCCTTCCGGGATGCGGCTCGGACCACCGGCGGCGTGCGGGATGCCCTCTGGGACAGCACCCAGCCGGTTGCCGCCACCTCGATGGCGCTGCTCGCCCTGGTCGAATCGGAGCGGGCCCTGAGGGATGCGGCCGAACGATCGAGAGCCGCGAATGGAAAGTCCGGCAACCCTTGAGCGGGTTCGAGCGGAGTGAAGCCGTAGAATCGCCGACGAAACGCTGGTCCGACGCATGGGTCGTCGGCCTTCCGTCGGCCCGCCCTCCGAGTCACGCCAGGAGCCGTCCATGGCCACGATGAAGAACCTCGTTCCGAGCTCGATCGCATTGCTTGCGTTCGCCTCCGCCGCGGCGGGGCAGAATCTCTCGGAGCGCCTCGGTGCCGTCGCGGAGCAGCGGGCGCGCATGCAGGCCGACATGGGCAGCAAGCCGCGCATGCTCGGCGCACTGCTCTACACGGATCTCACCGTCGACTTCCGCAAGCAGACGGCCAGGGAGTGCGTCGACTACTTCAAGTCCGTGCTCGGCGTGACCGTCGTCGCCAGGTACACGACGGACAAGGACGCCTCGACCGGCATCGATCCCGAGCAGGAAGTCGAGCTGAGCATGACCGGTCCGGCGCTCACGGTGCTCGAGCGCATGCTCGAGCAGTTCGGCACCGACGGCGCTCAATGCACCTGGCAGTTGCGCGACGGCTTCATCGAGATCGGTCCCAAGGAGCGGCTGCTCAAGTCGAAGGAAGTGCGCCTCTATGCGGTGCGTGATCTGCTCTTCGAGATTCCGTACTTCGACAACGCGCCCGACTTCAACCTGAGCCAGGGAATCGAACAGGGCGGAGGCGGAGGAGGATCCGGCGGCGGCGGAGGCG
>VGXK01000371.1 GCA_016873355.1 Phycisphaerae bacterium
TTGAAGAAGCCGGGCAGCACCATCATCGGGATCGCCAGCAGGATTCCCACGATCGGAATGATGCGGCGGTGCTTCTTGGGAATGCCCACGCCGTCGGCGGCGCTGGCGGCCCTCTCGCGCAGCACGCGGAGCCAGCGCTGCGCGAACGCGAACTCGATGCTGAGCAGCGCCAGTCCCACGCCGATCACCACGAGGCCGGGCCCCGGCAGCACGAGCATGGCGATGCCCACGAGCACGACGGTGGCGCCGGCCACGCCGATCGCGATTCGGCGCGCGGTGCGGACGGTGGTGCTGGTGATCCAGTCGAACATCGTGGTTCCGCGGCTGGCGAGTCTATTGGGCGGACGGGTCCGAGTCGTGCGATACCATCCGTGCGGATGTCACGCGGCGCTTCGTCATCGAGCGGCGGCAACAACGCCACCGACACCACTCGCATCATCTACTCGATGATCGGCGTCTCGAAGGAGATCGAGCGCCGCAGGATCATCGAGGACATTTCGCTTTCGTACTACTACGGCGCCAAGATCGGCGTGCTCGGCCTGAACGGCAGCGGCAAGAGCACGCTGCTTCGCATCATGGCGGGCGTCGACCGGAATCATGAAGGAAAGATCATCGCGGCGCAGGGCTACTCCATCGGCTACCTGGAGCAGGAGCCGCTCAACGGCGAAACGCGCACGGTGATCGAGCTGGTGCGCGAAGGCGCCAAGCCGGTCTACGACCTGCTCGCCGAGTTCGATCGCGTGAACGAGAGGCTCGCCACGGACCTCTCGCCGGATGAGATGGAGCGCACGCTCAATCGTCAGGCCGAGATCCAGGAGAAGCTCGACGCCGCCGACGCGTGGACCATCGACAATCAGCTCGAGATGGCGATGGAGGCGCTTCGCTGCCCGCCCCCGGATCAATCGCTGGCAAGCGTGTCCGGCGGAGAGCGGCGGCGCGTGGCGCTCTGCCGATTGCTGCTGTCGAGCCCGGACATCCTGCTGCTCGACGAGCCGACGAATCACCTGGACGCCGAAAGCGTGCAGTGGCTCGAGCAGCATCTCAAGCGCTTTCCCGGCACGATCATCGCGGTGACGCACGATCGGTACTTCCTCGACAACGTGGCGGGCTGGATTCTCGAGCTCGATCGCGGGCGCGGCATTCCGTACAAGGGGAACTACACCGGCTGGCTCGAGCAGAAGCAGGCGCGACTCGCCGTCGAGGAGCGACAGGAGAGTCAGCGCCAGCGCACGCTCGCGCGCGAGCTCGACTGGATCCGCAAGAACCCGAGAGGCCGCATGGCCAAGTCGAAGGCGCGCGTGGCGAGCTACGAGCAGCTGCTCTCGCAGAACGCGGCGGAGAAGCTCAAGGAGATCGAGATCTTCATTCCCGCGGGACCGCGCCTCGGCAATCTCGTCATCGAAGCGAAGGGCGTTCGCAAGGGCTACGGCGATCGCGTGCTCATCGACGACGCGAACTTCTCGATCACGCCGGGCTCGGTGGTGGGAATCGTCGGCCCCAACGGCGCCGGCAAGACCACGCTCTTCCGCATGATCACCGGCGCCGAGAAGCCCGACGCCGGCACGCTCAAGGTGGGCGACTCGGTGAAGCTCGCGTATGTGGAGCAGGGCCGCGATTCATTGCCCGCCGGCAAGAGCGTCTTCGACGCGATCGCCGACGGCGCCGACGAGATCAAGCTCGGCGGCGCCACGGTGAAGAGCCGCGCGTACGTCGCGCGCTACGGATTCGGCGGCACCGATCAGCAGAAGATGGTCGAGACGCTCTCCGGCGGCGAGCGGAATCGCGTGCACCTCGCCCGCATGCTTACGAGCGGCGCGAACGTGATCCTGCTCGACGAGCCCACGAACGATCTCGACGTGAACGTGATGCGGGCGCTCGAGGAGGCGATCCAGAACTTCGCCGGATGCGTGCTCGTGATCAGCCACGATCGCTGGTTCCTCGACCGCGTCGCCACGCACATGCTCGCCTTCGAGGGCGACAGCTCGGTCTTCTTCTTCAACGGGAACTGGAGCGAGTACGAGGCCGATCGGCATCGGCGGCTCGGACTCGCCGACGACGCGCCGCCGCATCGAGTGCAGTACCGGAAGCTCACGCGCACCTAGTGCCCCTCGTCGTTGGTCCGCGGTCCACCGCGATAGGCTCTCGTGGAGAATTCATGGAAGAGCGCACGCATCAATCGCAGCAGGGTCGACGGCCACGCACGCCGGACGAGGCATACCAGGAGCTTCGCGACGGCAATCGGCGCTTCGTCGAGGGGCAGGTTCGGCGGCCGCGCGTCGATGTGAGCACCGTCGCCGAGACGGCGCGGCACGGGCAGAAGCCCTTCGCGGTGATCCTCGCGTGCAGCGATTCGCGCGTGCCGGTCGAGATCGTGCTCGACCAGGGAATCGGCGATCTGCTCGTGGTGCGCACCGCGGGCAATGTCTGCAACGTGGATCAGACGGGGACGATCGAGTTCGGCCTGATGGCGCTCGACACGCCGCTCATCGTGATCATGGGTCACACCGGTTGCGCCGCGGTCGGCGCCGCCGCCGCGGGAACGAATCTCGGCGGGATGATCCCGGTCATGATCGACGCGATCGCGCCGGCGGTCATGGAGGCGCGATCGCTGAATCCCGGCGCGTCGCCGACGGAGCTCGCCGACCTGGCGGCGGAACGCAACGCATGGTGGGGGCTCGCGCGACTGCTTCGGCAATCGCCGATGGTGCGCGATTCCGTGGGACGCGGCCGCTGCCGCGCGGTCGCGGCCCTGTATGAAATCGAGACGGGGCGAGTGCGCTGGCTCGGCGATCATCCCGAACAAGACGCGCTGCTCGGCGATTCGCCGGACCGCAT
>VGXK01000372.1 GCA_016873355.1 Phycisphaerae bacterium
CCGGAAGCGAGTTCGTCTTGTCGTCGGCGGTGGTGCCGTCGATTCCGGCGCCGAGCTTCGAGGTGGCCGGGAAGTAGACGCACCAGGCCTTGCCCACGAGCAGCGGTCGCGGAACCACGAACGGCGCGTCGAAGCCGAACTCGCGTTTCAGCAGCGGGTGCGGACGGCCCCAGAGTCGGCCGTCGCGACTCGCAGCGCTGTTGTCGCCGAGCATCAGGAACTGCTCGTCGCGGAGCTGCGCCGGATGCGCGGGATCGCACGCGAATCCGATGCCGGTGATCACGGGACCGTTCATGGCGTACTGATTCTGCGGCGTGTGTCCGAGCGGCTGGTAGTAGAGGTCCCGGTCGAGACGCAGGTGCCGCACCGAGACGGCGCTTCCCTCGAAGCGCCACGCCAACTCCGCGATTCCCTGCGGCGGCGCCGTGGACGGATCGAGCCGATGCCGATCGAGATTCACTCGCGCAAGCGCGAGGCGCTGCTCCGGCGCTCCCAGGTCGTACTCGAGCGAGACCACTTCGACATCGTCGACGAAGAGTCGCATCGCCTGATCGACATGCCAGAAGTCGACCGTCGCGAATCGGCCGAGCGACGGCAGCGGCGCCTCGGCGCGGCCGACCTCGCCGCCGTCCTCCTCGCGCACCACTCGAAGCGACGCCTTGCCGGAACCGATCGCGAACTCGAAGCGATGGCTTCGCGCGCGAAGGAGCAGCGAGGTGGTCAACGACGCGGGCGAATCGATCTCGAGCGCCCCGGCCACGCGAACGTCCGCGACGGGAAACTCGAGCGGCTGGCGCCAGAGGTTGTAGGAATTCCAGTCGGTGATCGGGTGGGCCGCGAGATCCCATTCGAGCGATCCGGCGGTCGGCGACGCGTGCCGCCAGATCCGCGCATCGTCCATCGTCCATGCGCCGTCATCGTGGGGCTTCCACGGCGGACCGCTCCAGGGCTGTCGCCACGCTTCCTGCCAGCGCGCAAGATCGGTCGGCTGCCAGTCGCTGTCGTAGACGGGTTGCCAGACCGCTCGCTGCACCATCTCCGGCTTCCGCGCGATTCGAAGCGCCGACGAGGGCGAGTCCGGCGGACCGACGAAGACGTCGCCGTCGAGCAGCAGGAGCGTCTCGTTCGGCATTCCCACGAGTCGCTTGATGTAGTTCTGCGTCTCGCCCACCGGATCCGGCGGGTTCTTGAAGACGACCACGTCCCAACGCTCGGGCGCGAGCAAGGGCCAGAGGTACTTGAGCACGAGCACCCGATCGCCGGCCGCCACGCGCGACGCGACGTGTTCCTTCGTCACCGCCTCCACCGGGAAGCGACGAGAGACCATCGGGTCGATGATCGGCAGACGGGCACGACCGTCGATGCCGATCGTGTCGGCGGCGTACTCGTATCCGGTGACGGGGCTGCGCACGAGCACGTGCGCGCCCATGAGCGTGGGGCCCATGCTCCCGGTGGGAATCATGAAGCCCTCGAGCACGAAGCCGCGGAACGCCATCGCGACGACGAACGCGACGATGAGCGACTGCAGCGTGTCGATCACGTCGGCGCGGCGCGGCGAGGCGGCGGATTCGCTCATCGCGGGAATGCTACCGGCGAGCATTCACTCCGAGGACGGCGTGCCCGGCGGCTCGCGATCGGGCGGGTCCGCGCGCTCGCGTTGCGACGACGGATCGGGAGGCGGCGACGACGATCCCGATTCCTCCTCGCGCGCCGTCCGCTTGCGCCGGCGGCGGCGCTTCTTCTTGCGCGCGGCGGGATCCGCGGCGAGCGCCTCCGCCTGGGCCGCCGGCATGCCGCGCAGCGGATCGGGCGGCTTCGGCGCGGGCGGCGGTGCGGCGCCGGGATCGCTGAGCTCCTCGACCGGCACGGCGATCTCGCGTCCGTCCGCCTCGAGCTGCACGAGCACGAGCTGCACGAGCACCTTGGAGTCGACGACGATGCCGGGTCCGTCGGGCGTTCCCACGCGAGTCTTGTTCGTCGGCAGCCGGCGCTTGAGCGTCTCGTAGGTCTCGTCCTCGTAGCGAAGGCAGCACATGAGGCGCCCGCAGCGGCCGGAGATCTTGAGCGGGTCGAGCGTGGCCTTCTGCACCTTGGCGCTCTTCATCGACACGGGCTTGAGCACCTTGAGGAAGGTCTTGCAGCAGCAGTGCTGGCCGCAGCGCTCGTAGTCGGCCACCAGGCGCGCCTCGTCGCGAGCGCCGGTGGGCACCATTTCGATCCGCGCCTTGAAGAGACCGGCGAGCTCCTGCACGAGCTCGCGGAAGTCCACGCGCTCCTCGCTGAAGAAGTGCACCGTGACCGTCTCGCCGCCGAGGACCGGCTCGACCTCGATCACGCGCATCGGCAATCCGAGCTCCTGCACGCGGCCGCGGATCTCGCGCGTGTGGCGGTCGTAGCGCGTGCGCAGCTCGGAGGCGCGGGAGAGGTCCTCGATCGTGGCCACGCGAAGGATCCGACCGTCGCGCGTGAAGGGGAAGTCGCGGCCGCCCGAGCGGTCGACGTACTCGAGCAGCTCCTTGCGCGAGATGCTCTTGCCGCACCCGGAGTTTCCGCAGGTGGTCGTGAGCATCTCCACCACTTCGACGCCGCGCGGCGTGCGCGCCACGAGCTTCGATCCGCAGCCGGGACGGGCGGCGCCGTCGTAGGCGAATTCCCCGAGCAGACCGGACCGTCCGTACTTGACGACGATCGAGGTGGGCGGGCGCAGGCGAGCGTAGACCTCGGCGTCGGTGAGCGACTCGCGATGCTGCGGATCGGCGTCGCGCTCGAAGATGGGAAGCGGATGGATGCTCATGAGCGCTTTCTCCGCGAGCCGGCGCCGCGTCGCGCCGC
>VGXK01000373.1 GCA_016873355.1 Phycisphaerae bacterium
CGAGCGAATGGCCGACGAGCACGAGCGCTCGAGCGGCGGCGGTGGCGCCCGCCGAGAATCCTGCGTTCACGTCCAGGCGCGCGAGCAGGTCGACGAGGTCAGCGGGTTCGCGCATGCCGAGCGAAGTGCGGCCGTCCGCTTCGCCGTGCCCGCGCAGGTCGGGCAGCACGAGTCGTGACGCCCGGGGCAGGAACGCGCCGACGCGCCGAAGCGAATCCCACCGCGATCGTCCCCAGCCGTGCACGATCACGACGACCGCGCCGTTCGCGTCGTCGCCGTCGATCTCCCAGTACGGCAGCGTCGTTCCGTCCGCGAGTTCGTGCCGAAGCAGGCGCCACGGTCGTTCGATCGGCTCCGGATCGGGGTGCGTGCCGCGCGCGAGCGCCCACGCCGTGGTGCGGCGCGGCGGATGGAGCGCCTCCCACGCCACGGCGCCGACGGCGATCGCCCACGCGATCACGGCGCCGATCACGAGCAGCAGGGCGACGCCGATCACGCCGCGCCTTCGGCGGCGATCGATTCGAGCTCGGACGTGAGCCTCGCCGACGCGTCGCGCGCGCGCGCAAGCGCCGTGCCGCTGCGGCGCTCGAGCTCGGGACGGCGTTCCCCCACGAGCGGCAGGTTCGCGCGGACGTTCCAGGCGCCGCCGTCGGCCGCCGCCAGCGCGAGCGCGCCCGAGACGCCGAGATCGCTTCGAAGGGAGCGCGAGGTGCGGCGAACGAGATCGGCCGCTTCGCCGAGCACCTGCGCGGCGAGGTCGATCACCTCGATCGGCGGCTCGACTGCGCCGAGCGCGGCGTCGCGCACCGCCGTCGCGCGCGTCGGATCGTCCTTCGGTCGCGCGAGCGAGTCGCTCAGCTCCGCGTAGCGCGCCGCGTCGAGCTCGATGAGCGCGACGGCGCGGGAGCGGCATCGCGACAGCGACTTCGCCGCCTCTGCGAGCCGCGGCTCGTGCATGAGCAGCGCCTTCTTGCCGATCGAGTAGGCCACGACCATCTCGGCGAGCGCCGCCGCGTTCGCGAGCGAGAGCGCCGCCGCCGCGCCGCCTCCCGGAACCGGCCGCTTCGCGGCGAGCGCCTCGGCGAAGCCCTCGAGCGACATCGATCGCAGTCCCGGATCGCTCATGCGCGCAGCTCGGCCTTGAAGCGGCGCGCGAGCGCCGCGACCACCGCCGCCACCGCGTCGTCGGCCTCCTCGCGGCGCATGGTGCGCTCGCGGTCGCGGAAGAGCAGCCGCAGCGTCACGCTCTTGCGCGCACCGGTCTGCTTGCCGCGGTAGGTGCCCACGAAGGAGACGGACTCGAGCCGAGCGGGCGTCGCCTCCGCGATCGCGCGCTCGATGTCGCGCCACGGCACCGATTCGTCGACGAGCACGGAGAGATCGCGGTCGATCGCCGGAAACGCGGGCATCGCCTTCACCTCGACCGCGGGCGGGAACGATTCGAGGAACGGCCGAATCTCGAGCTCCGCGGCGGCGAGCCCGTGTTCGAGGCCGAAGAGCGCGCGAACCGGATCGGCGACGAGACCGATCACGCCGATCGTGCGATCGTTCCAGCGCACGCTCGCGGCGGGGGCGAGCGCGGGGGCCGGCGTCGGCGAGTCGGCGCCGTCGATCCGCGCAAGCTCCATTCGCGCGTCGGCGCCGAGCAGCAGGCGGGAAAGCCGCTCCACGATGCCGCGGATCGAGCGGAAGCCTTCGTCGGGGGAACCCGGCGAGTCGATCAGGATGCCGAGCGACTCGCGCTCGTGGTGCGTCGCCCCTTCGAGCTCGAAGATCGACGCCGTCTCGAAGAGCGAGAGCGGCGACACGCCCGCGTCGGCGTTGCGGCGACGCACCTCGAGCAGGCTCGGCAGCAGCGACGGCCGAAGGATCGGCGCCCCGCCCGCCCGTTCGTCCTCGATCCGCAGCAGCGACCGCGACGCGGCGAGGAACGGCGCCGCCGATCGCTCCGAGACGAGGCTGTGCGCGACGGCCTCCACGCAGCCGGCGCCGACGAGCAGGTCGCGGACGGCGCGACGCGCCAGCAGCGACGCCTGCGGCGCGCTCGCGCGGATCGAGAGCCGATCCGCCACCGGAAGGGAATCGAGGCCGTGCGTTCGAGCCACCTCCTCGATGAGATCCACTTCGCGCTCGAGATCGATCCGGCGCGGCGGAATCGTGCACTCGATTCGATCACCCCGCTCGGTCGGCGCGAGCTCGAGCGCTTCGAGCAGCTCGAGCATGCGACCGGTCGGCAGTTCGATGCCGAGCAACGCTCGACAGCGCGCGGGCCGCATCGACACGGTGCGCGGCGCCGCGCGCGGAGCGCCCGCCTCCACCACGCCCTGCTCGAGCTCGCCGCCGGCCGTCTCGAGCACGAGCGCGGCGAGTCGCGCCGCGGCCGCGTCGATGTCGCCCGGATGGACGCCGCGCTGGAATCGGTACGCCGAGTCGCTCGTCACGCGATGCCGGCGCGACATGGCGCGGACGAGCGGTCCGTCGAAGGTCGCGGCCTCGAGCAGGATGTCGCGCGTCGAGCCGGTGACGGCGGTGTCGGCTCCGCCCTTCACGCCCGCGAGCGCCACCGGCCGCTCCCGGTCGGCAATCACGAGATCGTCGGCCGTGAGCTTCAGGTGCGGCGCGCCGTCGCCGAGCGGCTGAAAGGGCTCTCCCGCCTTCGCGCGGCGCACGCGGATCTCGGGTCCCTTCAGCGTGGCCAGATCGAAGACGTGCGTCGGCTGACCCATCTCGAAGAGCACGAAGTTCGTGCAGTCGACGAGGTTGTTCCGCGGAATCTGACCGATGGCGCGGAGCCGCGCCTGCATCCACTCGGGACTCGGGCCG
>VGXK01000374.1 GCA_016873355.1 Phycisphaerae bacterium
CTTCTCGCGCTCGACGAGCGCGGCGTTCTCGCGGATGCGCTCGAGCCCCGATCCCTCCCCAACCGGCTTCGCGAACATGCGGCTGATCTTGAAGCCGTTGTACTCGGCGGGATTGTGGCTGGCGGTGGTCTGCACGCCGCCGGCGCAGCCGAGGCGATTGATCGCGAAGTAGATGAACGGGGTGTCGACGAGCCCGACATCGATGACATCGGCGCCGAATTCGCGCATGCCCTGCCGCAGCGCCTGCGAGAGCGCGGGAGAGCTCTTGCGCATGTCCCGCCCGACCACGATCGTGCGCGACATCGGATCGGGATCGAGCACTTGCTCCGCTTCGCCGAGCAGCAGCTGCGCCGTGCCGTAGCCGATCGGCCAGGCGAGCTTCTCGTTGAGCGGACGCGGATAGGTGGCGCGGATGTCGTACGCCTTGAAGACCTTGGCGAGCATGGGGGCACGAGGGTATCGGGTGGCGATGGCGGCGATTCCGTCCTTGGCGGAAGCACCGTTCGAGGCGCGGAACCCGGGCGAACGCACCGAATCCGGCGCGGGCCCATGCATTGCCGCGGCGTTGCGGTCCCGTTAGACTTTGCGGCTCGACCGGGTGGCGCTCGATTCGGCTGTTCGTCAGCGCGGAATCGACGCCTCCGACGCCGGCAGCCCGGCGTGCCCCGGTCGAAGGCAGCAGCGTTGGTGGTCTGCCGCCAGTGACCGGAACGGCCGAGCGTCGGCCGTTCCGAGCATCGTCCGTCCAAGCGCCCTCGTGGACGGGTCGACCGCCGGTCCGACTCCCTCGGGAGAAGGCCGGCGCCCACCGGTCGCCCGTCGGTGTCGCTGCAGCAGCGCGGAGATCCGCGCAGAAGGAACCCGTCCGTCATGGCATCGCTCGTCAAGGAACTGGTCGAAGCCGGCATTCACTTCGGCCAGCGCCGCAGCAACTGGAATCCGCGGATGGGTCCGTACATCCACGGCGTCAAGAGCCAGATCCACATCATCGACATCCGGGAGACGATCAAGGGTCTGCTGCTGGCCAAGAAGTTCATCGCCCGCACCGTCGCCGAAGGCAAGGACGTCTGCTTCGTCGGCACCAAGCGCCAGGCGCGCGGCGCCATCGAGCAGTACTGCGCGAACGTGAAGATGCCCTACGTGACCGAGCGCTGGCTGGGCGGCACGCTCACGAACTTCCGCACGATCCGCGATCGACTCAAGCGCCTCGAGGAACTCGAGGGGCTCATGAGCTCGGGCGAGATCCGCAACTACTCCAAGAAGATGGAGTCGCAGCTCACGCGCGAGCTCAAGAAGGTCTTCCGCAACCTGAACGGCATCCGCAACATGACGAAGCTTCCGGGCGCGCTCGTCGTGATCGACGTGAACCGCGAGGTGAACGCCTTGAACGAGGCGCGGAACCTGGGCATTCCCACGATCTGCCTCATCGACACCGACGGCAATCCCGAACTCGCCGACATTCCGATTCCCGGCAACGACGACTCGATGCGCTCGATCGACATCGTGGTGCGCGAGCTCTGCGGCGCGGTGAACGAAGGCCGCTCGCAGCGGGCCGAGCACGCCGCCTCCGCGGGCGACCGCGCCGAGGGCGACGGCGATTCGCCGGCGCCGCAGCGACGCCGTTCGAGCCGAAGCCAGTTCCGAGCCGAGGGCCGGGGCGAAGCCTCCGACGCAGGAGACTCCACGGCCACCGGCACGCGAACGGCCCCCGCCCCGGAAGGCATCGCCGACAACGCCTGAGTCCCGCGGCGCGAAGGAGCACGCAGCGGCGCCCGAGGCGTCGGCGGGTCCCGCTCCCGGCGCCGACGCCATCCACCCACGCACGCATTCGATTCAAGGACACCCTTTCGTGACCAGCATGAGCACTCCCGACATCAACCCGAAGGACGTGATGGAGCTTCGCCGACGCACCGGCCTCGGCATGATGGACTGCAAGAAGGCGCTCGCCGAGAACGGCGGCGACATGAAGAAGGCCGAGGCGTGGCTCCGCGAGAAGCTCAAGGACAAGATGGATTCGCGCACCGATCGCGCCGCCGGCGAGGGCTGCGTGGCGGTTGCCATCAAGGGCGACCGCGCCGCGATCGTGGAGATGCGGAGCGAGACCGACTTCACCAGCCGCAACGCCGAATTCCGCGCCATGGCGGACGCGGTGGCCGCGGAGGCGACTTCGCAGTCGGGCGCGGTGAGCGCCACGCCGTCGATCACGGCCAAGGTGGACGAGGTGCGCATCAAGACCGGCGAGAACGTGAGTTTCGCGCGCGGGCAGGCGCTCTCGGGCGGCTCGTTCGCCAGGTACATCCACCACGACGGCAAGCTCGGCGTGCTCATGCAGTACGAAGGCGACATCAAGCCCGAGGACGCGGCCGGCATCTGCCTGCACATCGCGGGCGCGGTGCCCACGCCGATCGCGGTCGATGAGAGCGGCCTGCCGAAGGAAGTGGTCGACGAGAAGCGCAAGGCCGCCATGGAAGAGGCGAAGGCGACCGGCAAGCCCGAGCAGGTGGCCCAGAAGATCGCCGAGGGCAAGCTGCGGAAGTTCTTCGAGGAGAACACGCTGCTCGGCCAGACCTACCTGAAGGACCCGGATGGCAAGACCATCGTGAAGCAGCTCGTTCCCGCGGGGGCGAAGATCGTCCGCTTCGTGCGCCTTCGCGTGGGCGAATCCGCGGGCTGAGCGCGGGCGCTCACGGCGGCTCGAGCGGTTCCTCCTCATTCGTGGCGATCTGGCGGGCTGCGACTTCGTGTGGCATCGTCGGGCTCCATCGGCGGATCCTCAAGATCCGCCTGCTTCGCCCTCCTTGCCACACTCGTCTCGCCAACGCC
>VGXK01000375.1 GCA_016873355.1 Phycisphaerae bacterium
CGGCGGCGGGCGACGACGGCGCGCTCGTGGCGATCGTCATGGTGGTGATCCTGGTCCTGGCCATGCTTGCGGGCTTGTTCCTGCTCGGCGCCTACATGAGCCGCCGCACGGCGCGCCGGATGATGGTGCAGGTGCAGGCGCAGGCGGCGGCGCAGCAGGGACTCGTGGCGTCGCCGCAGGTGGCGGCGCTCGTCGATCAGGGCGTGGCGCTCATGTCGCAGTTCGAGCCGGCGAAGGCGGAGGCGCTCTTTGCGCAGGCGGCGCTGCTCGAGCCCGGATTCGTGACGAATCTGAATCAGGCGATCGCCCTGCTGAATCGCAGCGAACCCGATTCGCAGGAGCGGGCCATCGTGATGCTTCAGGCGATCGTGTCGACCAATCAGGCGAATCCGGAGATCGCGCGCGCCTTCTACTGCCTCGGGCTTGCGCACTCGTATCTGGGCCGGCCGGACCAGGCGCTCCAGCACTTCCAGCGAGCCTCCTCGCTGCGACCCGACGACGCGGCCGCGCACTACCAGGTGGCGCTGGCGCTCGAGCAGCTCGATCGCCTGGACGAGGCGCTCGCCGAGTACGAAATGGCGCACGAGCACGATCCGCTGCTTCGCTCGGCGCTGCTGGGCATCCAGCGCACGCAGGCGCGGCTCGGCAACGAGCAGGCCGCGGCGCAGGCGCTCGAGCGATTCGTGGCACTCGAGAACAACCCGCGTGCCCGGCTCACCGAGTTCAAGTACACGCGCATGGGACCGCTGAGCGAGGCGATTCCGGCGGTGGGCGCCAGGAACTCGCCCACGGGGCCGAACTTCGGGCCGCCGCTCACGAGCACGCAGGGGCAGGCGACGAGCAATCCGCTCGTGGGCGAACCGCTGCTCGCGCCGGCCTCCGATTCGGCGCCTCGATTCGGCGCCGGCACCCCGGTGCCGATCGACTTCGACGGCGACGGACTCACCGACCTCTTCGTGCCGGGCGGCGCCGGCGCCGACGGGCGAAGTCTGCTGCTGCGGCAGAACGACACGGGCTCGTACGCGCGCGTCGAGAACGATCTCGCGTCGATGCCCTCGGTGCGGTTCGTCGCCTTCGCCGACTACGAAAACGACGGCCGCACCGACGCGCTCGTGGTGACGCGCGAGCCGGCCGCGTCGCGCCTCATGCGCCGCGCCGAGGACGGCTCCTTCGCGGAGACGATGCGTTGGGAGGAATCGCGCGACGCGCTCTGGGCCGATCTCGATCACGACGGCGACCTCGACCTGGTGCTGGCGCGGATCGGCACGACGCCGCTCGTGCTCATGAATCGAGGCGCGGAGGGCTTCGAGGCGCTCGATCGGCGCAGCGGGCTGATCGACACGCCCTCCGACTGCACCGGCCTGGCGGTGGGGGATCTCGACGGCGACTCGCAGCTCGACCTTGCGTTTCTCACCGCCTCCGACTCGCAGATCTGGATCAACGACGGTTTCTGGCACTGGCGCCGCTCCGCGGAGTTGGCCGCGCTCGAGCGCAACTCGAGCGAACGAATGGTGATCGCCGAGGATCCGGTGACCGGCGATCCGCTCGTCGTGTCGATGACGCCGAGTGCCGCCCCCGGGGCGCCGGTGCCGCCCGCGCCGCCGGCGCCCGGCACGGCCCCCGCGCGATTCCTGAAGCCCTGGGTTCGACGAGGCGTGCCGAGCGGCCGCGCCTGGTACAGCTTCGCGACGATCGCGGTCGACGCCGATTCGCACTTCGAGCTCGTCGACCTGCTGGGCAACGGCACGCGCCAACTGCTCGTCGGCGAGCCGCAACGAACTCGCCTCGTCGGCCTCGACGGCTCGACGATGCTCGATCTCCCGGTGCCGGCGGGCTCGCGCTGCGCCGTGGTCGCGAACGGTACCGATCCGCAACCGGTGATCGCGGCGTGGTCGGCGGCGGGACCCATGATCCTGCGGCGTCCCGTCGGCGGTCCGTGGCAGCCGGTCGTCGCCGTCGACTTCCGAGGCCGCATCGATCCGTCGACGAACATGCGAAGCAACGCCGACGGCATCGGCACGCGGTGGAGCTCGCGCGTGGACGATCGCTGGAACGGGGGATGGGTGCTGCGCACGACGAGCGGACCGGGGCAGGGGCGGCAGCCCGTCTTCATCGGCCTCGGCTCCAGCGCGAAGTCGCTCGGCGCGCTCTTCATCGATTGGCCCGACGGCGTGATCCAATCCGAGATGTCGCTCGCCCCGGGAACACGGCACACGATCACGGAGACGCAGCGCCAGATCTCGAGTTGCCCGGTGATCTTCGCCTGGGACGGCGAGCGCTTCGCGTTCGAGACCGATTGCCTGGGCGTGGGCGGCCTGGGCTACCTGGTCGGCGCCGACCGCGACGAGGCCGGCCGCGTGCGACCGCTCCGCGCGCCGCCGCGTCCGCGCGAGAGCGTGCCGCTTCGAGGTCCGATTCGCGAACGCGACGGCGCGTTCGAGCTGCGGTTGACCGAACCGATGGAAGAGGCGTGCTACCTCGACGCGGCGCGCCTGATCGAGTGGCGCGTGCCGGCGGGCTGGGAGTGCGTGCTCGACGAGCGCATGGCGATCAACGGTCCCGAGCCGACCGGCGAGATGCGCTTCTACCGCGAGTCGATGGAGCCCGCGTCGGCGTCGCTCTCGAATCGATTCGGCGCATGGGCGCCGAAGGAGCAGTCCTCGAACGCGGCGGCGCGCGAGCGGATGACGGTGCGGGATCATCGCGCCGTCGAATTCGGCTCGCCCGATCCGCGCTTCATCGGCAGGTTGCGCGAGCAGGGGACGCTCACGCTCACCTTCCCGCGCGAGCTCGACTCGCGCGGCGGACGACCCGCGCT
>VGXK01000376.1 GCA_016873355.1 Phycisphaerae bacterium
AAGGGGCGTGTGGGTGCAACTCCCACCGGGCCCTCTTCGACGCGCCGATAGCATGCCGCCTCCGATGAGGTACCGAACGCAGGTGCTGCTGCTCGTGGCGATCGTGGCGCTGGCGTGCTCCGCCGGCGTCGCCTTCACGAGCGACCGCGCGGCGCGGAATCTGCTCGTCGGCACGCTCGAAGCGCAGGTGCGATCGCTCGCCGTCGGCGCCGCCGCGCAGATCGATCCCGCGAGGCATGCCGAGGCGATTCGCGAGGGGCGCGTCGATTCCGAGGCGTACCGTGCCATCGAGCAGCAGCTCCGCGCGCTGCGCACGATCTGGCGCAGCGCGGGCGTCGAGGTGCGCCAGGTCTTCACCTTCGTGCGCGATCCGCGCTCGGCGTCGGGATACATCTCCGGCATCGACGCGGAGGAGGCGGGCGCGGCCAGGAGCGGGCCGGGGACGCCGCTCGGCGGTTCGTCCGCGCAGTTCCGCGAGCGCCCGACCGATCCGCGCGGGGCGCACTCGGTGATCTCGAGCGATGAGTTCGGCGAGAACCTGACCGGCTTCGCGCCGATCGTCGCGGCGAACGGCTCGATCGTCGGCTTCGTCGGCGTGAACATTCCCATGTCGAGCGTGCGATCGCTCGAGTGGACGCTCTTCATCACGAGCGCGATCGCGGCGGCGGTGTTCCTGACGCTCGCGCTCATCGCGGGCGGCGTGCTCGTGCGCCGGATCGTGGGTCCGGTGGAGCGGCTGCGAAGCATGGCGGGAGCCATCGCCGACGGAGATCTCTCGACGACGGCGCCGACGGCGGGCGCCCGCGAGGTCGTCGCGCTCGGCGCCGCGATCGAATCGCTGCGGGCCACGCTTCGCGTGATCGTGGCGCGAGTGAAGGAGGCGAGCGTCTGCGCGAACGAGACCTGCTCCACGCTCGGTCAGCAGGCAAGCGCCGAGCGAGATCGAGCCCGCACCGCGGCCGCGAACGCGGTCGAGGCGGCGGGCCGCGCGGGTCAGATCGCCACCACCTCCCGAACGCTCGCCGAGGCGGCGGAAGAGCTCCGCAGCGCCGGCGCGGGCGTCGTGGACGCGGGCAGCGAGGGACTCGTGAATCTCCGCGGCATCGCCGACGACGTCGAGCAGCTCCGGCGCACCGGCCAGGCGCTCGCGTCGCAGCTCGAGTCGCTGCGAGAGCGGGCGCGGGCGGTCGATTCGCTGCTCGAGGCGATGGTCGCCGTCGCCGATCGCAGCAATCTGCTGAGCCTGAACGCCGAGATCGAGGCAAGCAAGGCGGGGGACGCGGGACGCGGATTCATGGTGGTGGCCACCGAGATCCGCCGGCTCGCGGAGCAGGCGGCCGCGAGCGCGCTCCAGATCGAGGGCAACGTGCAACGCATGCACGAAGCCGTCGACGCCGGCGTCGAGTCGACGAAGCAACTGGCGCAGTCGCTTGCGTTCAGCGCGCAGCGGGCGCAGCGAGGCACCGATCTGCTGCACACGAGCGTGCAGGGCATCGAGGCGATCGGCCCTCGCATCGCCGGCATCGCCGACGCGAGCGTGCAGCAGCGGCAGGGCGCCGAAGCGATCTCGGCGGCGATGGGCGATCTCGCCGAGGCCGCCACGAACGCGCTGGCGTTCTTCGAGGCCGTCGAGGGAATGGTCGCCGACATTCGGCGGCGCGGCGGCGAGATGGCGGAGGAAGTGCGCCGCTTCCACCTCTGATCCCGGCGGAGGGCGCCGCTCGTACCATGGTGCCATGCCTTCGCCGGCGAATCGCGAATCGAGCGAGACGATTCCCGTCGTCGTGGTCGTGCTCGGGGGGCGCGAGCACGCGATTCCCTCCTCCGCGGTGGAGGCGATCCTTCCGAGGCCGAGGTTCGTGCCGGTGGCCGGCGCGGCGGCGTGGCTCGCGGGACTGATGGATCATCGCGGCTCGCTCGTTCCGGTCGTCGACGGCGCGGCGCTGCTCGGCGCCGGCAGCGCGCCGATGCGGATCGGGGCGCGCGTGGTCCTGCTGCAGATTCCCGCCGCCCGCGCCGACGGCAGCGTGGGCGTGTCGCGCTTCGGGCTGATGTGCGATCGAGTCTGCTCCTGCGAATCGCTTTCGGTCGGCGCCGACGCCTGGCGGCCGGGGAGCGACGCGGTTCCCCTTCCCTTCTCGGTGATCGGCCGCATCGGCGCCGCCGCGATTCCGCTGCTCGACCCGGCGCGGCTCGTGGCGACGGAGCCGCTGCTGGCGCCGGCGCCGGCGGCGCTCGCGCTGGCGAGGGAGCCGCGATCGTGAACCGTCGCGAAACCGAGGGGAAGGACACGGCCGAGGCGCCCGTGATCGATCGACTCGCCGCCGCGCTCGGACGCGACCTCGATCCATCGCTCGTTGCGTCGCCGGGCTCGATCTCGCTCGTCGACGGTCGATGCCGGGAGCTCGGCATCGATCGCGCGCGCTTCACGGAGCTCGTCGCCCGCGACCGCCTGGAGGCGGCGCGACTGCGGCGGCAGATCGTGCCCCCGGAGACATGGCTGTTCCGCTACCCGGCGTCGTTCGAGCATCTGCGGCGCGAGGCCGCATCGAGAAGCAACTCGGCGCCGATGCGCGTGGCAAGTCTCGGTTGCGCCACGGGAGCCGAGCCCTTCTCGATCGCCGCGGCGCTCGACGGCGTCGTCGAGTTCGAGATCGTCGCGCTCGATCGCGACGCATCGTCGCTCGAGATCGCGCGGAGCGCGACGCTCGGCCTGGGCTCGGTTCGCAGCGAGATTCCCTCGTGGGCATGCGGCTCGCTTTCCGTCCGCGAGCACGCGGTGGTGATGCCGGCGAAATGGCTCGATCGCATCCGGTT
>VGXK01000377.1 GCA_016873355.1 Phycisphaerae bacterium
GAAGTACGACGGATACACCTCGTGTCCGCTCGTGACCGGGTACGGCAAGCTCATTCTCGCGGAGTTCGGCTACGACCTGCAGCCTCTTGAGACCTTCCCCTTCGATCAGGGCAAGGAACGGCTGAGCATGTACTGGCTGAAGCGCTACATGCTGCCGCAGCTCTATTGGAAGGGAATGCTGCGCGGGCGGGCGTGAGCGCGAGCGCGAGCCGGCGCGCGAATCGCTCCGGCTCGGCGCGTCGGCGATTCAGAGGCGCCGCAGAATCGCCCAGTTGAACGATTGATCGGCGCCGCCGGGAGTTCGGTGCGTCTCGCGCTCCTCGCGCACGAGCGCCACGATCGGTGCGGCGCGATCGCCGTCGGTCGCGGCACCGATGCGATCCGCCGTCGCCCCGGCGCCGGCGGTCGCCGCGTTGATCGCCGCCGCCACCGAGGCGCCGTCGTGACGCGAGACATCGAGACCGCTGCAGCGCGTCGGCCCGTCGGGCGCGAAGCCGGCGATGATCGCGACGCCCCCGGGACGCAGGACGCGGGCGAGATTCCGGGCGTAGCCCTCGCGTTCCGCGGGCGTCGCCAGGAAGTGGAACGCGGCGCGATCGTGCCACGCGTCGGCCCAGCCCGACTCGATCGCATCGGGTCCGTCCGTCGCGCTTCCCGGGTCGCTCGAAGCACCGCCGTCGAGCGATCGCGAAAGGTCGGCCGCGATCAGTCGCACGCGCTCGCGGTCGCGGGCCCAGGTCGGGCGCGACTCGAGCCGCGCCCGCGCGCGGTCGAGCGCCGCCTGCGAGATGTCGACGACGCACACCTCGACGGATGGCTCGTCCAGAAGTCGATCGACGAGGAACGACGAGCCTCCGCCGGCGTCGACGATGCGACGCGCCCTCGACTCGCGCAGGATCGCCAGCGATCGCGCCGGGTCCGCCTGATGCCAGCTGACCTGTGCAGGGTCCTTCTCCCGGTGCACTCGCTCCCAGTGCGCTCGCCGATCGAAGGCGCTCATGTCGCTGACGCTCCTTCGTCTCGCGGGCGGGCGGGACGCATGATCACTCCTTCGATCGGACGCCGGGTCGCTTCGACGCGGTGAAGAGGAGCTGCCCCTCCTCCGGCGTCGCGAGGCTGAGCACCGGCCGATCCTTGCGGAGCTTCGCCTCCACCCAGTGGTCCTGCACGAGCAGCTCGAGGATCTCGCAGACGTAGCGCTGCAGTACCTCCCGGCTCGCCTGCACCGTCGTCGCCTGCGAGAGCTGGATCGACTCGAGGATCTCGGTGATGTCGTGCGTGCGCTGCATCGCCGTGATGAGGCTTCCCTGCACGCCGGTGCGCGAGAGGTGTCGATTGCCGCGCGTCCAGCACTGCACCTTGCGGATGCGGCCGTTCTCCGGCACGCCGATGATCCCTTCGACGGCGCCGCGCAGATTGAGGCGGAAGTCGTTCTTGCCGTTCGCGAGCCAATGCGCCTTCTCGCCGGTGAAGCGTCCCATCAGTTGCTTCACGGCCGCCAGGCTGTAGCCGCCGACGCCCGCCTGGCCGGGCAGATCCTCTCCCATTCCCCCGAAGCTGAGCCAGCGGAACGCATCGTCCGGATGGAGCCGAAGCCCCGCGTCCTCCGCGATCCGGCTGCAGTTCTCGCGGACGGCCTCGAAGAGTCCGTTCGCGCTGTACCAGTATTCGGCGAATCGCATGTGCTGACGCACGCGCGTGATCTGCAGCTCGTCGAAGCGACGGAAGAGAGCGGCGCGATCCCACTCCGGATGGGTCGACTCGATGAGCGTGTACGCGAGCTCCTTGGCGCCGACTTGCGTGAGCGTCAGGCCGGCGGAGAGGATCGGATCCGCGAATCCGGCGCACTCGCCGACCAGGAACCAGTTCTCGCCGAAGGTGCGATCGACGACATAGCTCCAGTCGATCGTCGTGTCGAGCGTGCCGCGCGGCGTGGCGCCCTGCAGCCGCTTCGACACGCTCGGCTCGTTGCGCAGCGCCTCCGCGTAGAGATCGGCGGGCTTGCGGCCGCTCTGCTTGTACCACTCGGCGTTGCAGACGAGACCGATGCTGTAGCGCGTGGCGCTCAGACGGATGTTCCAGATCCATCCGTAGGGCAGGCTGCGGATGTGGATGCGCGTCGCCTTCTCGTCGCGATCGCCTCGCCATGCCTCCGAACTCCAGTAATCCCAGAACGCGACGTTCTGGAGTTTCGTCGGCACCTCGACCTTCACGCCGAGCGCGCGACGGATGATCGCCGAGTTGCCCGACGCGTCGACATACCAGCGACCCTTCACCACCTCGCCGCCTTCGAGCACGATGCCGTCGATGCGATCGCCGTCGTGCAGGATCTTCCGAACCGGCGTCTGCTCGCGCACCGTGCAGCCCAGCGCGGCGGCGTGATCGAGAAGGATCTTGTCGTAGATCGAGCGATCGACCTGGAAGGCCACCTGCTGCCGCCAGCCGTCGTAGCGACCGGGGCGCTCGACCTCCGGCGGCACCGTCTCTTCCGGCACGAATCCGAAGACCCACGGCTCGGTCGTCTTCCCCCAGGTGTAGGTCGCGCCGATCTTCACCGGAAAGCCGGCGCGCTCGACCTTCTCCCAGCAGCCGATCTCGTCGAGGATCTGTCCGATCGGCGGAAGCTGGCTCTCGCCGATGTGGTCGCGCGGAAAGCGCTCTCGCTCGAGAATGAGCACGCGCCAGCGCGGATCATGCGTTCGAAGCATCGCGCCCGTGGTGGATCCTCCGGGACCGCCGCCGATGATCACCACATCCCATTCGAACGCAGGATCGATCGCCATGGCGTGCGAGGATACCGAGCGGCGCGCGAAACT
>VGXK01000378.1 GCA_016873355.1 Phycisphaerae bacterium
GACGCCGCTGCGATCGGTGGAGTTGAGCCGCGTCTCGCTCGACGACGTCTTCGTCGAGCTCGTCGGGGGCGGTCCGCCGCCGTCGCAGGAGGGAGGCGCGGGTGGAGACTGACGCGCGCCTCGCGACGCGAACGACCAGCGGCTTCGGCCGCGTCTGCGCCGTCGCCTGGCGCGACTTCGCGCACACGGCGCTGACGAAGGCGTTCCTCTTCGGCGCCATCGGCGTTCCGGTGATGGTCGCGGTCGTGCTCGCGTTCATGCCGAAGCTGATGGAGGGCGGCAAGGCGCCGATCCGCGGCTCCGTGGCGGTGTACGACCCGAGCGGCAAGGTGGCGCCGCTCATCGCGAGAATGCTCGACGAGGAGGCGAAGCAGCAGGAAGCAATGCTGGCGGCGATGGCGGCGACCTCGCCGAGCGCGGCGCCCACCACGAACACTCCAAGCGCGGCGCCCACGACGAACACCTCGGACGCGGCGCCCACGACAAACACCTCGGACGCGGCGCCGACGACCAGCTCGCCCGGCGCGCCCGCGACGCCTTCCGGAACGCCGCCGCCGACCCGGCCGTCGCGAGGCGGCGACATGATCGTTTCTCCGCTCATTCTCTCGGTCGAGACGGTGGCGAACCAGGCGGAGATCCCTGCGCAGATCGAGAGGCTCGGCGCCGGCGGGCTCGTGGCGCTGGTGCAGGTCCCGCCGGAATTGCTCGCGTCGCCGCCGCCGCCGAAGTGGCCGCCGATCACGCTCACGGTGCGTCCCGACTCCCCCGCCACGCTCAGCACGCACCTGGACGACTACCTCCGCGCCGCGGTCATGGAGGCTCGACTCGCCGCGTACGGCATCGATCCCGCCGACGCCGGCCGCGTCATGCTGCGACCGGCCGTCGATTCGCAGCGCGTCGCGCGCGGCGGCGCCGTGAAGAAGGAATCGATCGTCACCCGCATGTTCGTGCCGATCGGCTTCATGATGCTCGTCTGGATCGGCGTCTTCACCAGCGGCAACTACCTATTGACGACCACGATCGAGGAGAAGAGCAGCCGCGTGATGGAAGTGCTGCTGTCCGCGGTGAGCCCCATGCAACTGCTCGCCGGCAAGTTGCTCGGACAGGGCCTGGTGAGCCTGGTCATGCTGGTGACGTACGCCGGCGCCGCGATCACCGCGCTCTCCTTCTTCGCGCTGGCCGATGTCGTGCCGCTGAGCCTCTACCTCTACGGGATCGTCTACTTCGTGATCGCGTACTTCATGGTCGGCACGCTCATGGTCGCCGTCGGCAGCGCCGTGAGCGAACTTCGCGAGGCGCAGTCGCTCATCACGCCCGCGATGATCCTCATCATGATCCCGCTCTGGCTCTGGTTCCCCATCTCGAACGCGCCGAACGGCGTGCTCGCGACGGTCTCCGGCTTCATCCCGCCGGCGCTTCCGTTCGTGATGGTGCTGCGACTGGCCTCGGGCGAGGAGCCGGTGCCCACCTGGCAGATCGCGCTGAGCCTGCTGATCGGCGTCGGCGGAACGATCGCCATGCTTTGGGCGGCCGCCCGCATCTTCCGCGTGGGAATCCTCATGCAGGGGAAGCCGCCGTCGGTGCGGGAACTCCTGCGCTGGGTCACGGTGCGCTGAGATTCCGCGTCGAGATTTCGTTCCGCGGGGACGATACTGTCGGACGCCCGCATGAGCGACTCGCCGTTCCTCGTCGGATTGCTGAACCTGCTGCTCGTGGCGCTGCTCGGGGCGCTCGTGTGGCTCGTGGCGTGGGCGCTCTTCGGCGATCGCGACTGGAAGCGACCGCGCTGCCCGCGCTGCCACCACGACCTGCGCGGCTCGACCGGACTCCAGTGTCCCGAGTGCGGATTCACCGCCCGCTCCACGCGCGAGCTGCATCGACGCCGCCGGCGATGGATGGTGGCGATCGCCGCGCTCGTGGCGCTCTTCTCGCTCGCCGTGCTGCTTCGAAGCGTGTGGAGTCGCACGAGCTGGACGAGCGCCGTGCCGAATCGCGTGGCGCTCTGGCTGCTGCCGCGGACGGGAAGCGCCGACACCGGGGACGACCTCGCCGATGCGCTCGGCGACCGGCTCGCGCGGGGCGAGCTCTCCGACGGCGAGATCGAGGACCTGCTCGCGCTGCTGCTCGAGGGCGATTCCCGCGCGCCGATCGGATCGATCGCGTGGGTCGGCAAGTACGGCCCGCTCGTCGACCGATGGATGAACGTGGGTCGCCGCCACTTCCTCGAGGCGGCGCCGACGCCGGAGCGCCAGGCGATCAGCGATGCGTTCGACCGCGGACTCGAGCGCCTTCCGCCGACCGTCGGCACGGCGCTTCCCACGCGCTGGCTCGCGGGCGAGCCGCTCGCGTTCGAGCTGCTCGTGGAGCGGCGCTGGAACTACGCGCTGCCGATGCGGGTCGTCGTCGAGTCGCTCGAGTTCGAGCGGGCGACGGCGGCGGTGCGTCCGCCGGTCGTCGGTCCGATCGTGCTGGCGCACGGTCGACCCGTGCCCGCGCGCATCCCGCTGCTCTTCGATCCGCTGCCGGCCGGCGCGCACCGCGGCACCCTGCGGGTCTCGATCGAGACCGGCGGCGAGTCGTGGACGCCGCTGGCGTCGGTCGAACTGCCGGTGCATGTGCCCGTCGCCGAAGCGCTCGAGGGTCCCTTCGATCCGTTCCACGACGAGGCGCTCGACGCGGCGGTGCGCGACTGCCTGACGCCGGGCCTCATCCGCTGGGCGCGCGGCAGCCGACGCTTCGCGATGCGGCTGAATCCCACGCAGGAGCTGCGCGATCGACTCGGCGACGTGTCGCTCGGCGTCGAGGCGGAGATCCTC
>VGXK01000379.1 GCA_016873355.1 Phycisphaerae bacterium
TGCACGGCGCTCTTCTGCTGGGCGTTCGCGCGCGGGCGCGGCGGCAGGTTCATCCTGCGCATCGAGGACACGGACCAGAAGCGATCGAGCGACGCCGCGAGCGTCGGGTTCCTCAAGGACCTGCGCTGGCTGGGCGTCGACTGGGACGAGGGCCCGGAGTTCGACGGCTCCGGCGGCGGCGCGAACGGGCCGTACTTCCAGGCACAGCGGCGCGCGATCTACGACGAGCATCTGCAGCGCCTGCTTCGCGACGGCAGGGCGTACCACGCGTTCGAGAGCGCGGAGGATCTCGCCGCGCAGCGCGAGGCCGCGAAGGCTCGCGGCGCCGCGTACCGCTACGACGGCGCCGCGTCGAAGGCGCTCTCGAAGGAGGAGGTGGATCGGCGGCTCCGCGCGGGGGCGGCGTCGGTGGTCCGCTTCGCGAGCCCCGGCGGTCCCGTCACGATCCGCGACGAGATCCTCGGCGAGGCCACGCTTCCCGCGGGCGAGATCGACGACTTCGTGCTCCGCAAGGCGGACGGATTCCCCACCTACCACTTCGCGGTCGTGGTCGACGACGAACTGATGGGCGTCACGCACGTGCTCCGCGCGCAGGAGCACTTCAACAACACCGCGCGCCACATGCTGCTCCAGGACGCGCTCGGGTTCCGGCGACCGATCTACGGACACCTGCCGCTCATCTTCAATCCCGACGGCTCGAAGATGAGCAAGCGCGACAAGGACAAGGTGCTCCGCGCGGCGGTGCGCGAGAAGGGCTTGACCTCGCCGCCGCGCGGCGCGGCGCTCCCGAGCGATGCCGAGTTCGCGGCATGGCTCAAGGACAAGACCGTGCAGCTTCCGATCGAGCAATCGACGGCGCTCGCCGACGCGCTCGGCGCGACGCTGCCCGAGATCAACGTCGACGACTTCCGGCGCTCGGGCTACCTGCCGGAGGTGCTCTGCAACTTCCTCGCGCTGAACGGATGGAGTCCCGGCGGCGACCTCGAGCGCTTCGACCTCGACTTCCTGAAGAAGTCCTTCGACCTCTCGCGCGTGCTCAAGACGCCCGCGAAGTTCGACCGAGCGAAACTTCTCGCCTTCAACCTCGATTCGATCCAGGCGATGCCGCTCGAACAGTTCGAGCGCCGCTGCCGCGCCCACGGCGAGGCGTTCCATCCCGACTTCATGCGCCGGCTCGCGCCGGAGCAGTTCCGCGCGCTGTGCGCCGCGAGTCATCCGCGCAGCAAGACGCTCGACGAGCTCTTCCGCAGCAATCGCTTCCTCGTGGTCGCCGACGACGCGCTTCCGTGGGATGCGAAGGCGGCGTCGAAACTGCTTTCGCCGGGAGGTCCCGGCGAGCGGCATCTTCGCGGCGTGCGGACGATTCTCGCCTCGCAGCGCGAATGGACGGCGCCGGCGATCGAAGCGGAGCTCAAGCCCTACGCGGATCGCGAGGCCGGCGGAAAGCTCGGCGACGTGGCACAGCCGCTGCGCCTGGCCGTGAGCGGCGGCACGGTGAGCCCGCCGATCTTCGACACGCTGGCGATTCTCGGCCAGTCGACCGTGCTCGCCCGCATCGATCGCGCGCTCGCCCGGGTCGGCGGCTGAGGGCGCGGCGACGCAGTCCTCGCGCCGGCGCCGCTTCCACGCCCGCATCGGCGCCTTTTCGCGCGGGCGGGAGCGGCGATACACTGCCGCGCACGGTCCGTTGGCGCAGTTGGCTAGCGCGCCTGCATGACACGCAGGAGGTCACTGGTTCAAGTCCAGTACGGACCACTATGACGCCCATCGCACCGCTCGCGCTGCTTCTCCTTCTCGCACCGACGCCGAGCGCCGCGACGCCGCCCGCGAATCCGCCCGCAGCGCCGCCGAAGCCCGGCGCTCCGAGCGCCCCGGCGACGCCGCCCAGGAGCGCGCCGAAGACTCCGGCGCCGACGGCTCCCAAGCCGCCATCACCGACTCCCGTGACGCCTCCCGCCTCCGCACCGAACACGCTCACCGACGCGGAGAAGCGCGCGGGTTGGGTGCTGCTCTTCGACGGCGAGGACGCTTGCTGCACCTTCCGCGGCTACAAGAAGGACGCGCTGCCGGACGCGTGGAAAGTCGTCGACGGCACGATCGCGTTCGTGCCGGGCGGCGCCGGCGGCGACATCGTCACCAAGGAACAGTTCAAGGACTTCGAGTTCCTCTGCGACTGGAAGGTCGAGAAGGGCGGCAATTCCGGCATCATGTGGCACGTGAGCGAAGAGGCGAGCTATCCCTGGGAGACGGGCCCGGAGATGCAGATCCTGGACGACTCGGTGCACGTCGACGGCAGGACGCCGATGACCTCCGCGGGCGCGCTCTACGCGCTCTATCCGGCGCCCGAAGGCGCCGTGAAGCCGGCGGGCGAGTGGAACACCGCGCGAGTGCTCATCCAGGGAACCAAGGGCACGCTCTGGCTCAACGGCGTGAAGACCGCCGAGTTCGACACCGCCAGCGACGAATGGAAGCAGAAGATCGCCGCGAGCAAGTTCAAGTCGATGCCGCTCTTCGCCACGAAGTCGACGGGACACATCGCGCTGCAGGATCACGGCGATCCCGTCTTCTTCCGCAACATCAAGGTCCGACCGATCCAGTGAGCGATCCGCGCCGCAGGGCGCCGTCGTCCGATGCGCGGGCTGGGGATGCGCCGATGCGACGCGCTGCCGATGCGCCGACCGATCGCGACGGCGAGATTCCCGTCGATTCGTTCGACGCGGAGCGGGCGTCGCTCTACGAGCGAGGGACCGCGCACCGCGGCCCGCGGGAACTGCTGCTTCGCGCGCTCGCATTGATGGAACCCGGTCCCGATCCG
>VGXK01000380.1 GCA_016873355.1 Phycisphaerae bacterium
GGTGGTGCGTTCCGGCGGAGATCCGTCGAGGCTGGAAGTGCTCGCCGAAGCGGAGGCGCCGCAGGGCAAGGGCGGCGCTTCGTCCGATCGAGGCGGCGGCGCATCCATCGGCGCTGCGCCGTTCGGCCCCGGACCCGGCGAGCGTCATCTGCTCATCCGCCTCGACACAGGCCGCTACCACCAGATTCGCGCGATGCTCGCGTCGCTCGGCTCAGCGCTTGTCGGCGACGCGACCTACGGCGGCCGGCCCGGGGCCATGTATCTCGAGCACGCCGTGCTCGTGCTCGTCGATCTCGATTCGGGCGCACCGGAGCGCCTCTTCTTGCGCGACGATCCCGATCGGGAAGCGCTCGATCCCGAGCTCGCCGCCGCACTCGACCAGTGCGGCCGTTGAGCCGATCGACTCGGCGCCTTCCCACACGCGTACCCAGCGCACGCTCTTGAAGGCGTTCGTCACGAGCTGGCTCGTCACGAGCCGCATGCGCTGCGTCGCGGCGTCGTCGAGCACCGAGTCCGCGGCGCCCGTCATCTCGGCGGGACTCAGGAGATCCACGAATCCCTCCGTGCTCTCGAGCAGCGAGAGCGACGAGCTCAGCACGTCCATGCCGAAGGTGGGATCGCCCGGCTCGTCCCACGGCCAGGCGAATCCGCCGCCGCCGTAGAGACCCATTTCGCCGCCGCTCAGCACGAGCAGGCGGATCACCACGTTCGTGCATCCCCGCCGCGCCGGCGTCCAGCCCGGTCGCGGCAGCCACATGACCTGCACGTGCGCGACCTGTCCCGTGAGTTCGCCGCCGGCGGCGAGATCCTCGGGTGAGATGTCCGAGAGGAACACCGAGGTCTGCGCCGACTGATGCTCGTACCAGGCGTACGGAAAGCGGAAGGTGAGCGACGCCGCGTGCTCGCCGAATCCCTCGGTCACGATCTCCCGTTCCGCGAAGTTCTTCTGCCACCAGGTGGAGCACGACACGCACGGCACGAGCAGCGCGAGCGCGCCGAGCAGGGGAGCCCGACGCACGAGCGCGTGCCCCACGCCCGCGATCGTCACGGCCGCAACCTGCCTCCGTCCGCGTCGACGGTCGACTCCGTCCTTCGCGAAGCGCCGACGAATCCCGGCGCGTCGATCGAGAGCTCGCCGATCGGGTCCCGCTCCACGATCGCACGGAGCACGCTGCGCGGAACCGCCGGCAACTGCGTGCCGTGCGAGAACGCGTGCAGCGAGTAGATCGCCTCGATCGTCTTGATCGGATGCTCGAAGGGGAAGCCGCTGGCGAAGAGGATCTTGTCCGCCACTCCATGCGAGGACGCCCCGAGCAGCGTCTGATGAAGCTCCCACGGTCGCGACGCGAGCCCGGAGAGATCCGCGTAGACGCGCGCATGCTTGGCGAGCAGCTCGAGGCACTCGTCGACCCACGGCCATCCGAGTCCCGAGATCACGATCGGCATGCGCGGGAAGTTCCGGGCCACTTCGTCCCAGGCGCCGGGCCGATCGAACTCGAGGATCGCCTGCGAGACGAGCGGTCCGCACCTGGCGGAGATCACCGGCATGCCGTGTCGATGGCAGCGCTCGTAGACGCGCATGGCGGTCGAGTGCGCGGGATGGAATCCCTGCGAGGCGGGGCTCACCGTCACGCCGGCGAGTCCGAGCGACACGGCGCGATCGACCTGGCCGAGCGGATCGGGCGCCATCGGATCGACGCCGCCGAAACCGATGAGCCGGGCGGGATCCCGCTGCACGCACTCGGCGATGTATTCGTGCGGAACGCAGGCGCCGAGCAGATCGCTTCGGAAGCCGAGAATCGCCGCGCCGGAGACGCCTTCGACGGCGCTGGCCAGCGCGCCCGGCGATGCGTCGATCCGCAGCCAGCGTCCCGCGTGCCGTCGCGCGATCTGTTCCCAGAGCGCCTTCCCGAGCTGCTCGGGACTTCTCCAGGCGCGAGTATGAAGGTCGAGGATCATGCGGTGCCGCCGACCCGGGCGTCCATGCCGGAGGCCGACTCGGGGCGGAGCATACTCAGGGGTGGTTGGCGTCTCAACCGGGAGAGTCGAGGCGCCCGGCGTCGCGACGATGCCATCCGGCCGCGTTCAGGCCGCCGTCGCCGAGGTGACCACCGCCACGCCCGCGCACAGCGGACGCTGCACCGCCTCGCGGAATCCGCACTCGCCCAGCAGCGCCGAGAGCGCATCGCGGTCCAGGAAGGTTTCCACGCTTCGCGGCAGGTAGCGGTAGGCGCCGCTTCGATCCCGCGCGATGAGCGCCGCCGTGCGAGGCATGATCCGTCGCGTGTAGAGGCGGCTGAGCGCCCGCAGAATCGGATTCCGCGGCTCGTCGAACTCGAGCACCACCACGCGGCCGCCCGGCCTCAGCACGCGGCGGAACTCCCGCAGCGCCAGGCGCGGATCCGAGACGTTGCGGATGCCGAAGGCGATCGACACGATGTCGAAGGATCCGCGCTCGTGCGAAAGCGCGGTGGCGTCTCCCGTTTCGAAGCGAACGCGGGCGGCGATCGATGCGGGCCGTCGCGGCGACTTCGCGCGGGCGATCTCGAGCATCGGTTCGCAGAAGTCCACGCCCACGACTTCCGCGGCGCCCGCGCTCGCGAACGCGAAGGAAAGATCGCCCGTGCCGCAGGCCGCATCGAGCACGCGACGGCCGGCGACTTCGCCCGCCGCGCGGACGGCCTGCCGCCGCCAGCGCTGATCGAGACCGAAGGAGTGCAGGCGGTTGTTGAGGTCGTATCGCGCGGCGATCTCGCCGAACATGCGCTGCACGCGCCCCGCCTTCTCGGGGTCGCGGTG
>VGXK01000381.1 GCA_016873355.1 Phycisphaerae bacterium
CAACTAGATCTCGCCAAATCTGAGCGCGCGTCACCGCGATCGGAGGGCATTGGTTTCCACGCGTTGGAGACTGGCCTCCGTGCGCGCAGTGACCGACGCCCAAGTGAGGAAGCTGATGGAAGAGATGAGCAAACACGGACGGCTGGGCGATGCCGCCATGAAGGCCGGCATGCACCGTCAGACCGCGCGCAAGTACGTCGCCGCCGGCGAGTTGCCGTCGACGATGGTCGCGCCGCGTGACTGGCGGACGCGTCCCGATCCATTCGAGGAGCACTGGCCCGAGATCGAGGTGCGGCTGCGCGAGACGCCCGAGTTCGAGGCTAAGACGCTGTTCGAGCTGCTGTGTGAACAGCACCCGGGGCGCTACGAGGAGGGCCAGCTGCGCACTCTGCAGCGTCGCGTGAAGCGCTGGCGTGCGGCACATGGCCCGGAGCGCGAGATTGTGTTCGCGCAGCAGCATCGCCCGGGCGAGGCGGCGCAGACCGACTTCACGCACGCGACCGAGCTCGCGGTGACGATCGCCGGACAGCTGTTCGTGCACATGCTGTGCGTGTTGGTGCTGCCGTACTCGAACTGGCAGTGGGCGACGGTCTGCATGTCAGAGTCGATGGCGGCGCTGCGCAAGGGCGTGCAGCGTGCGTTGTTCCAGATCGGGCGGCGACCGCAATGGCACCAGACCGACTGTTCGACGGCGGCGACGCACAACATCCCCGACGGTCAATCAAGGTTCTTCGAGGATGGCAAGCGGCCGTTCAACGTGGAGTACCTCGCGCTGATGCGGCATCTCGGCATGAAGCCGCGAACCACCGAGGTCGGCGCGAAGGAACAGAACGGCGACGTCGAGGCCGGCAACGGCGCGCTCAAGCGGCGACTCGAGCAGGCGCTGCTCGTGCGCGGCAGCCGCGACTTCGAGAGCGTCGAGGCGTGGCAGGCGTTCGTCGACCAAGTCCTGCGCAAGGCCAACGCGAACCGGGGCAAGCGGGTCGCGGAAGATCTCGCGGCGATGCGCGAGCTCGATGTCGCGAAGCTGCCCGAGTACGTCGAGGAGGACGTGCGCGTCAGCGAGTGGAGCACCGTGCGCGTCAAGCATTGCGCGTACTCGGTGCCGTCGCGGCTGATCGGCGAGTGGGTTCGCGTCCGGATCTTCGAAGACCGCCTCGAGGTGCGCTTCGCCGACCAGCTCGAGCTCGCGTGCGATCGGTTGCGCGGTCGCAACCTGCGTCGCATCGACTACCGGCACGTGATCTGGTCACTCGTGCAGAAGCCTGGCGCGTTCGCGCGCTACGTGTACCGCGAGGAGATGTTCCCATCGCTGGTGTTCCGCGAGGCGTACGACGCGATCCAGACGGCGCGGTCGGGCACCAAGGGCGATCTCGAGTACCTGCGCATCCTCCACCTTGCGGCGAGCACGATGGAGAGCGACGTGGCCGCCGCGCTCGTGCTGCTCAAGGCGGGCGGCAAGCCGATCACCGCGGGCGCCGTTCGCGAGCTCGTAGCGGCGCCCGCGCCGGTCGACGTGCCCGCGCTCGCGCCGCCACCGGTTGATCTCGCCGAGTACGATGCGCTGCTCGTCGAGGAGGTGGCAGCATGACCGCGGTCGCCGACACCTCCCCGCTCGCCGCGCTCGTGATCCTGCTGCGCGCGCTGAAGCTTCCGACGATGGCGCGGCACGCCGATGATGTCGCGCAACTCGCCGAACGCGAGGGCTGGAACTTCGTCCGCTACCTGCACCACCTCGTCGAGCTCGAGGTACACGAGCGCCGGCGCCGGCGGATCGAGCGCAACCTGCGCACCTCGGAATTGCCCGCCGACAAGACGCTGGCGATGCTCAACCGCTCACGGCTACCGGCGAGGGTCGCCAAGATGCTGCCGAGTTTGTGCGACGGGGCCTTCGTCGAGCGCGGCGACAACCTCCTCGCGTTCGGTTTGCCCGGGCGCGGCAAGACGCACGTCGTCTGCGCAATCGGGCACGAGCTGATCAAGCGCGGCTACCGCGTGCTGTTCGTCGCGACGTACGCGCTCGTACAACGCCTGCTCGCCGCCAAGCGCGACCTGCGTCTCGAGGAGGAACTCGCGACCCTCGACGGTTTCGACGCCGTGATCCTCGACGACATCGGGTACGTCCAGCAAAACCGCGAAGAGATGGAGGTGCTGTTCACCTTCCTCGCCGAGCGGTACGAGCGCCGCACCGTGATGATCACCAGCAACCTGGTGTTCAGCGAGTGGGACCGGATCTTCAAGGACCCGATGACGACCGCGGCGGCGATCGACCGGCTCGTTCACCACTCCGTGATCCTCGAGATGACCGGCTCGAGCATCCGCATCGAGCAAGCACAGGCCGGTCGCACGAACGACGGAGGCAACGAACCAAACCACACCGACACCGTCACCGTCACCACGGCAACCGACAACCCGATCTCGGGCGCAGCACCGACGGCACCTGGCCCGACCGCGACGACAACTACCGCGACGACAACTACTCCGACGACAACTACTGAAAGGCCCTCGAACACACCAGCAACCCCGACCACCACACCGACGACAACCCACTCGATCCCGGGCTCAGCACCGACGGCACCTGGCCTGGCCACCGCAGCAGATCAACCAAGCAACAAAGGGGCATCCACGAACGACCGCAAGCAGCAGATCAAGCAACGCGTTCAACAACGACGAACGGAGGCTGATGGCGAGATGTAGTTGTCGTCAGTGCAAGAAAGTAGTTGACGCCCAGCAGACGGCGCCCTCACGCGGGTCGGGCGCCTCGCGCACGAGAAGATGGCCGCTCGAAGCCGTTGCG
>VGXK01000382.1 GCA_016873355.1 Phycisphaerae bacterium
CAGATCGTGGGGGACCTGCGCTTCGTGGTGCCGCGCTACTCCTGGTGGGAGGCGCCCTTCTACGGCGCGGGACTCAAGCTCTACGACGCGCTCGCGGGGAAGCTCAATCTTGCGCCGAGCCGGCTGCTTTCGCGCGACGAGACGATCGCGGCGATTCCGAACGTGCAGCGGGACGGGCTTCTCGGAGGCGTCGAGTACCACGACGGTCAGTTCGACGACTCGCGGATGGCGGTGGCGCTCGCGCGCACGGCGGCCGATCACGGCGCGCTGATCCTGACCCGCTGCCGGGTCGATTCGCTTCGTCGCGACGGCGATCGCGTGAGCGGCGCGGTCGCGGTCGACGAGGAGTCGTCGCGGCGGCTCTCGATCCGTGCCCGCTGCGTGGTGAACGCCACGGGCATCTTCGCGGACTCGATCCGTCGGCTCGAGCACGCGGGCGCCGCGCCGGTGATCGAACCGGCCCAGGGCGTGCACCTCGTGCTGTCGAGGGAGTTCCAGCCGAGCGCGAGCGCGATCATGGTGCCGCACACGGACGACGGCCGCGTGCTCTTCGTGATTCCCTGGCACGACCGCGTGCTCGTGGGCACCACCGACACGCCGATGACGGAGCCGCAGATCGAGCCTCGCGCGCTCGACGAGGAGATCGAGTTCATCCTTCGCAACGCGGCGCGCTACCTCGAGCGCGACCCGTCGCGCCACGACATCCTGAGCGTCTTCGCGGGACAGCGGCCGCTCGTGCATCGCGGCGGCGCGGTCGCGGGAGCGGGCGCGGCGCCGTCGAAGTCGATCAGCCGCAGCCACGAGGTCTTCGTCGGTCCCGGCGGCATGGTCACGATCGTCGGCGGCAAGTGGACCACCTACCGCAGGATGGCGGAGGACGCGCTCGATCGCGCGGTCGAGGCGACGCTGCTCGATCCGCGCGAGTGCCGCACGCACGAGCTCAGGCTGCACGGCTGGGTGGCCGCGCGCGACGCGGACGACGCATGGCTCGCGTCGTTCGGGTCCGACCGCGCGGCGCTCGAGCGCGTGCTGGACGAGCGACCCGAGTGGCGCGAGCCGCTCCATCCGCGCCTCCCGGGCACGCTCGGCGTCGCCGCGTGGGCGGTGCGGCACGAGTGGGCGCTGCACGTGGAGGACGTGCTTGCGCGCCGCACGCGCTCGCTCCTGCTCGACGCGCGGGCGTCGATGGAGTGCGCCGAGCGCGTGGCGTCGGTGATGGCGCGGGAGCGAGGACTCGGCCCCGACTGGGAAGCGGAGGAAGTACGGTCGTACGCCGAGCTCGCGCGCGGCTACCTGCCGGCGCACTCGGGGCGCGCGGCCGATCGGGATCGCGGATCCAAGTAGACTCGCGCCATGACCCCGTTCGTGGGCGAGTTCGTCGGCACGGCGATCTTGGTGATGCTCGGCAATTCGGCGCAGGCGAACGCGAATCTCGCCCGCACGCGCGGCGAGGGATCGACGGGAGCCGCCGGATCCTGGATGCTCGTGGCGACCGGATGGGGACTCGCGCTCTTCGCGGCGCTGGCGGTCGTGGGAGGAGCCTGGGGTCCCGACGGTTCGCAGCTCAATCCGGCGCTGACGCTCGCGCTCTGGTGGAACGAATCGATCGGCGACGCCACGGCGGCGTGGCGCATCGCGGGGCAGTTGCTCGGCGCCGCGATCGGCGCGATCGCCGTCTTCCTGCTCTTCCTGCCGCACTGGGGGCGCACCGACGATCCGTCCCGCAAGCTCGCGTGCTTCGCGTGCACGCCGGCGGTGCGCGCGCCGATCTCGAATCTCGTCGGCGAGGCGGTCGGCTCGTTCGTGTTCGTCCTGGCGGTGCTGCTGCTCCGCGAGGTGGCGATTACGCCCGCCGCCGGAAGCGTTCCGAGCAGCATGCAGGCGGTCGCGTCGATCGACGTGCGCATGGGCGCGCTCGCGGCGCTCGGCCCCGCGCTCGTGCTCTGGGCGCTGGCGCTCGGAGTCGGCGGCGTCACCGGCGTCGGCTTCAATCCGGCGCGTGATCTCTCGCCGCGCATCGTGCACGCGATCCTGCCGATCCGCGGCAAGGGTTCGAGCGAATGGGGCTACGCTTGGATCCCGATCCTCGGTCCGCTGCTCGGCGGCATCGCGGCGGCGTCGCTCGCTCCACTGCTCCAGGCGTGAATCATCCATGACGAATCGAATTCGACGATCGGCGATCGGCGCCGCCGCGCTCGCGGCGGTGATCGCAGCCTCCTTCGCGGCCGAAGCGCGGACGCCGCCCTCGGCGCCGCACGCGCCGGCGCCGCGCTCGCCCATGCAGGCGCCGTCGCGCGATGCGCCGGCGGCGCCGAAGCAGCAGGAGGGAAGCGCGCCGCAGGAGATTCCCTGGCCCGTGCTGCTCGGACTTCGAGCGGCGCACATCGAAGCGAACGTTCCCGTGCTCGATCGCGTGGTGCTCGTGCCGGACGAGGCGGCGTTCCTCGACGAGGTCTCGCGCTGGAGCCCGTTCGGTCACTGGCCGGTGCTGATCGAGGATTCGCGCTTCGCGCCTCGATTCATCCGCGCGTTCAAGCCGAAGGCGGTGCTGCGTCGCACCGATCGCGTGCCGCCGCTTCCCGAGGATCACGCGGAGCGTCGCGCCCTGATCGAGAAGACGCTCGTCACCGTCTGGGGCGGCGACTCGACGAAGGCGACGCCCCTCCAAGTCTACCGGGCGATCAACCTCGAGCCGGCCGGCCTGGTGGTGACGAGGGAGGTCGATCCCGCGTGGACCGCGGCGCTGGCGCTCGCCGCCGGACGCGGTCAGATGCTGGGATTCGTCGACGGCTCC
>VGXK01000383.1 GCA_016873355.1 Phycisphaerae bacterium
TCAGCACCGCCGCCGCCACCACGAGCAGCGCCGAGTAGACATCCGGACGATTGCCGGACCGCACGATCGGAGTTTGAAGCTGGGTCATGGATGCACTTCGAAAGGTGGATGGCGACTCCGAATCCCGATCGTCACTCGCCCTTGCGCGCGACCGCCTTCTGGCCCGTCCGCACTTCGCCGCGATTCTGCGAATCCTCGAGCTCGACCACGCCGGTCGAACGGATCACGTCCACGTTCGTGACGCGCAGGTTGCCGATGAACTTGCCGCCTTCGGCGATCGTCATCACCCAGCCCTCCTGCACGCCGTCTCGGCTGCCGGCGTTGATCTCGGCGAGCACCGAGTCGGGGCTGCGGCGCACGTTGATGATCGTGGCGGTGAGCGATCGATCGGCGGGCACGCGGCTGCTGCTGTCGCCGACCACGGAGGTGGCGTTCACGCCGGCCGACGGAAGCTCGCCCACCCAGGCGGTGTAGCGGGCCACCTTCGACATCGCCTGATCCTTCTCCTCCTGGAGCCGCTGCACGTCCTCCTGGAGCGCTCGACGCGCGGCGTCGGCGACCTCGAGCTTCTGCTTGGTGGAGGTGAGCTCCTCGTCGAGCTTCACGAACTCCTGCTCGAGCTGCGTCAACCGCGAACGGTTCGCGACGATTTCTTCGTTGAGCACGCGGACGAGTTCGGTCTTGGCCTTGTCGTTCTCCGCGTAGGTCTTCATGATCGCGTTGAAGTCGTTCTGGCGGGCGCGAAGGCCGATCGCCTCGGCCTCGAGCTTGCGGGACGCCGCTTCCTGATCGTCGAGCTTCGTTCGAAGCACTTGGCGCTCGGAGGCGAGCTGGGCGTTGATCGCTTCGAACTGGGCTTGCGCGGCCGCCTGCGCCGCAGCCGCCTGCGAGGCGCTGTGCAGCGCTTCCGCGGCGATCGTCTTCTGCTCCTCCCAGCGAGTCTTGAAGGTGCGCTCGTTCGCGGCGTTGACCATGACGAGCGGGACGAGCGCCACGGTCAGCACGGCGACGATGACGATGAAGATCTTGGTGAGGATGTGCACGGAGGGGCCTCGCGCGTCCGGGGTGCGATCGGCGATCACGAACTGGTGAGCCGCCGCGTCGAGTCGGGACGCGGGGCGTGTTTGTACCTGCCCGCCGCGATCCCTGTCAACGACCGGCTCGCCATCCGCTCGACCCCGGATCGGCAGGCGTCACGCGCCGTCACCTCGAGAGCCGCACGATCGCCTCGGCGGCGGCGATCTGTACGGTCGCGTCGGAGTCGTAGATCCTCGATTCGATGCTCGGCATGGCGCCGGTCCCCGCGCAGGCGGCCAGTTCCCGCACCGCCAGGGCGCGGATCTGGGGGTTCGGATCGGTGAGGAACCGCTTGCCGAACTCGACCGCGGCGCCCTGATCGGTCGCTCCCATCTGACCGAGCGCCGTGAAGGCGAGCAGTCGGATTTCGGTGGGCCGGGCCGCCGTTCCGCCGGAGAGGGCGAGCACGCGAAGGGCGCCGGCGGAGCCTCCATCCTTGAGCCGACCCAGGACCTGGCACGCCAGCGCAATCATCTCCGCCTGCTCGGGATGGGAGAAGAGGGCGGCCCGGAGCGGTTCGAGTTCCGAGTCCTCGCCGAGCTTGACGAGCGTCTCGGCCATCTGGAGCTCCGTGATCCGGCGGCGCGTGGGATCCGTGCGGGTCATGCCGCCGCCGAGCGTCGAGCGAAGCAGCGGAACGGCGGTCACGTTGTGCAGGTCGCCGAAGATCATGATCGCGTTGCCGCGAACCTCGGGGTCGTCGCTTCGCAGCATTTCGGCGAGCGGCGAGAGATCCACCTGCCGATCGAGCCTCGAGAGCGCGTACATGGCCGCCGCCTGAACCGACTCGCTCGGATCCATGAGCAGCGGCTGGACGAGCGTGGCCATGTCGTTCAGACGAAGGCGACCGATCGCCATGAGGGCCACGAAGCGCACGCCCCGGTTCGGGTTGACGAGCGCCGGGCGGATGACCTCGCGAAGCGTCTCCGGGTCGTTCTCGAGCGCCTCGATCGCGTTGGCGACATGGAGCGGATTCGGCGAGCGCGCGGCGGTCTTGAGCAGGTCGACGGCCGTCTGCCGCGGGCTGCCCGAACTGACGACCGGGATGCTGGGCGAGATCGGCGTCGCGCCGCGCTCGCCGTCGCCGGCCCGCTCCTGGTCGGCCTCCACGCTCAGACTGCGCGTGCTCCAGGGCTGCTGCGACGCCGGGCCGGTGATGCCCATCGCCACCGCCGCGTCGGCCGGTCTCGCGGGCGTCGTGTCGGTGGTCACCGGTCGACCCTTGGGCTTCGAGTCGCAACTCGGCAGAGTGGCGAGCATCGTGATCGCCACCGCGGCCGCCACGATCGCGGTCCCTGGAACCGGTCGGCCTCGCAGGAAGGTACGCCCGAGCAGCAGCAGTGTCGTGATCATGAAGAGCCAGGATCCTACATCGCCGATGCGCGCAAAGAGCGTGCGGACGGGGCACACGATCGAACGCGCGGTGGTGAAGGCTTCGGTTCGAGGCGGAAGTTCCTGCACGATGCGACCGGCGGGGTCTACGACCGCGCTGATGCCGGTGTTCGCGGCGCGCACCATGCCCACGCGGAGTTCCACGCAGCGCCAGCGCGCCGCGAGCAGATGCGCGCGGCGGCCGGCGTCGTCGCCTTCGAACCAGCCGTCGTTCGAAAGGTTCACGATGAGCGACGCCGCCTTCTCGCCGCGCTCCATGACGAGTCGCCGACACAGCGCCGGCAGCGTGTCTTCGAAGCAGATCGGCGTGACGATCGAGGCGC
>VGXK01000384.1 GCA_016873355.1 Phycisphaerae bacterium
CGCAGCAGCGTGCCGAGCAGCACGCACTTGGCCGCCTGGAGCGCAGCGGGCGACCGCGCCAGGCGCAGCCGCGCGGCCGCCGGCGCCGCCATCGCCGCGCGCCACGGTCGCAGGCGCAGGAGCTGCCGCACGAGCACGAGCGTGGAGTCGTGCCGCACGATCGTGCCGTCGAAGTCGAACAGGGAGACCGTCGCGCTCATCGCAGCGCCCCTTCGCGCGTGCGCGCCCGTGAGCGACCGGTGAAGGCGCGAACGGCATACCGCATGAGCTCGCCGCGGAAGGCGCCCATGTCATCCTGGTGCAGGTCGTCGAGCGAATCGGCCCTGGTCTGCAGCAGCGTGTGCGTCGCCTCGACCGGATGCAGTCGCATGACCTGCGAGAGCGCCAGCATGCAGTCGCCCCAGAGCCACCGCGCTCGGTGGCCGATGCGCTTCTCCACGCGTCGATCGTGCTCGATCGCCGCATCCGGACCGAGGACCGCGCAGCACCAGAGCAGGTACGGGAATTCCACGCCGGCGCTGACGGCGAGCGGCAGCGAGCCCCAGAGGCGCGGATTCACTTCGATGAACCACGGTGCGCCGCCGTCGGCGGCGAGCTTGAACTCGGACATGGCCAGGCCGTGCCAACCCACATGATCGAAGAGACGACACGCGGCCTGCTCGAGTTCGGGCGACGCGATGCTCTCTCGCAGCGTGCTCGTGCCGCCGGTCCACACGCGCTCGCGAAGCCGGCGATGGCAGAAGGTGGCGATCCGTCGCCCGTGCCAATACAGGACCGAGCAGCCCGCGCCGTCCCCCGTCACGCGCTCCTCCACCTGCGGATAGCGGGACGGCGGAAGCGCGTAGCGCTCGATCATCCAGTCGACCTTGCGCTGCGCCTGCTCGGCGGTCGATCCGTAGACGACGCCGCGCGCGCTGTTGCCCGTCAGCAGCTTGATGACCAGGTCGCGCGTGCCCATGTCCCGCGCCAGCCGCGGGATCTCCGAGGGATCGCGGTAGAGCACGCGTCGCGGCACGCGCAGCCCAAGCGACTCCGCGAGCGAGTAGGTGGCCGCCTTGTGATTGAAGAGCGCGCAGTGCTCCGCCGACGGAAGCAGACGATCCGCGCCCGGCGGAAGCAGTTCCCGATGCCGCGCCAGGACCTCCGTCTCGTTGTGGCTGGGAAAGACGAGTCCGATTCCGCGTTCGCGGCACGCGTTCGCGATGAAGCGAACGAACGCAGGCTCGTCGGCGTACGGTGTCGGATACCGCACGAAGCCCGCGCTGCGGCGCGAGCTCTGGCACATGCCGGTGCGGTAGAGATCGGCCGCCCACACCCGGATGCCATGATCGGTGAGATTGCGAAGCACGGCGTAGGACGAGCGCACCCACGCGTAGGTGACCAGCACGCGGCGGTCGGAGTCGATGGCGTCGGACGACCGGTGCGTCATGGGCGGCACGGCGGCATGGCGGGCGACGGCGCCCGAACGGCATGCGCGGGCCGGAAGATACTATCCGTCCTCCCGATCGCGCCGACACCGCTTCGATCGGGAGGTGACCACGTCGACTTCAGTCGAGGGCGCGAATTGCCGATCGAATCGAAGCGCCGTCGTCGCCGCCGCGCGCGGCGCGTGGGACCGAAGCGATCGTCGTAAGGAGTCGCGGATCAGCATGGTCATGTCCCACACGCAGATCGATCGCCTGGCCGACGAGCTCGTGGCGGTCGCGCGCCAGCTCTACGGCGACGGCCCGATTCCGCTGCATCGACCCGTCTTCGAGGGGCGAGAGAAGCAGTACCTGGCCGAGTGCATCGATTCGAACTTCGTCTCCTCGGTCGGCGCCAAGGTGAGCGAGTTCGAGCGCGGCATCGCGGACTTCGTCGGTGCCCGCTTCGGCGTGGCCACGGTGAACGGCACGGCGGCGCTCCACGCGGCGCTGCAGCTGGCAGGGGTGATGCCGGGCGACCTCGTGATCACGCAGGCGCTCACCTTCATCGCCACCTGCAACGCGCTGTCGTACACGCACGCCGACCCGGTCTTCGTCGACGTGGACCGCGACACGCTCGGCATGAGCCCGGAGGCGCTCGAGTCGTGGCTCGCCGCCCATTCGAAGCGCCGCGACCGCGGCGTCGTGGAGCGCTCCACCGGGCGCCGCATCGCCGCGTGCGTGCCCATGCACACGTTCGGTCACCCGTGTCGAATCGAGCGGATCGTGGAGATCGCGCGCGAGCACGGCATTCCGGTGGTGGAGGACGCGGCGGAGTCGCTCGGCAGCTCGGTCGGCGCCCGGCACACCGGCACCTTCGGCGTCATGGGCACGCTGAGCTTCAACGGCAACAAGATCATCACGACGGGCGGCGGCGGCATGATCGTCACCGACGACGAACGGATCGCCGCCCGCGCCAAGCACCTGACCACCACCGCCAAGCGCCCGCATCCGTACGAGTTCTTCCACGACGAGACGGGCTTCAACTACCGCCTGCCGAACCTGAACGCGGCGCTCGGCTGCGCCCAGCTCGAGCGGCTTCGCCCCATGCTCGAGATCAAGGCCGAGGTCGCGGAGCGCTACCGGCGCTTCTGCGCCGATCGCGGGGTCGCCTTCGTGGATGCGCCGCCGGGCACGATCTCCAACTTCTGGCTCAACGCCATGCTCGTCGACTCGCGCGAACAGCGCGACGAGGTCCTGCGCCGCACGAACGAGCAGGGCGTCATGACGCGCCCCGCCTGGCGGCTGATGCACGAACTGCCCATGTTCCGGCACTGCATGCACGACGGGCTGGAGCACTCGCGGTGGCTCGAAGAGCGCATC
>VGXK01000385.1 GCA_016873355.1 Phycisphaerae bacterium
GCCGTCGGCGGGGGTCATGGCCAGGAATGCCCGCTCGGCGGAGCCACGCAGCGTGACCGGCCTGAGCCGGAGCGCCGGAAGCAGCGAATCGAGATCCTCCTCGCGACCCTGCATGAGCGGCAGGAAGCCCGCGGCGAGCGTGCCGTCGTGCAGCCGCCACGCGAAGAGATTGCCGGCGCCGTCGAAGCGGGGGCAGAGCCACGAGTGATCCGCCGACGCCGTGAACGAGACGCGTCCCTCGGGGCGATCGATCATGAGCTCGAAGAATCGGCTTGCGACCGGGCGTCGCGACCACGCAAGCTCGCCGCGCGGGCCGAGCACGGCGAAGGCGTTCACCGCGTCGTCGCGCACGAGCCACTCGATCTCGCCGCCGCTCCAGGGCATTCGACCGATGGCGCGGGATCCATCCGGCGCCGGGCTCTCGACGAGGAAACCGGTCGAGTCGGCGGAGCGTCCGAGCATCAGCGGGCCGACTCGATCGCCCCTCGGAAGCAGCGTGCCGCTCACCACCTCGTACCAGGCGATGCGGCCGACGACCTTCTTCGCCTGATTCGGGCTCGCCGTCAGCGTGGGCCAGTCGGCGTTCGATTCGACCTGCACGGCGATGAACCGCCCGTCCGGCGACACGAGCGGGAGCGTGAACGCGTCGTTCGGGATTTCGCCGAGCGGTTCGAGCGAGACCCGCAGAAACGAATCGGAGCGCGCCCCGACGCCGGTTCCAGGAGGAAGCGAGTCGGGAACCATGAGCTTCGTCTCGCGACGGAACTCACGCTCGCAGCCGCCCAGCAGCAGAGACGCCGACACGGCTCCGGCGACGGCCATCGAGGCCGCCGACGCGAGAGCGCCGATGGATCGAACGGTCTCCGACGGCGCGACGCCCATGGCGCCTCAGGGAAGATCGAGCGGCTGATTCGGCGCCGGCTCTTCGAGCGGCGTGAGCGGTGGCACGGGCTTCTCGTCGGCGGGAATGTCGTTCATCGGCTTGAATCCCGCACCCTCGACGAGCTTGGCGCTCTGCTCGCTCAGAGGCTTCGCCAGTTCGCGAAGCCGGTCACGCTCGCGCAGGTTGAAGTTCGAATCGTTGGCGGCCGGGTTGTCGACCACGATCGGCGTCACGAAGATCACGAGCTCCTTCGTCGACGTGGTGTCGTCGGTGAAGGCGAAGACGAGGTCGAGCACCGGAATGTCGCCCAGGAACGGGACCTTCGTCTTCTGGAAGTTGCGCTGCTCCCGGCGAATGCCGGAGATCACGATCGTCTGGCCGTTCTTCACGGTGACCTTCGTGTTCGTCTGCCGGCGATCGATGACGGGGTTGCCGCCGACTCCCTGCGGACTGGTCAGGTTCTGGTTCGAGAGCAGCACCTCGATGTCCATGTAGACGTTGCGCTCCGTCGTGATGCGGGGGCGCACGTTGAGGCCGATGCCGACGGGAATCTGCGTGAATGACGCGGTGGTGCCGCCGGACGTTCCCTGGTTCGTCGCCTGCTCCTGGAACGGAATGTCCTGGCCGTCGAAGAAGATCGCTTCCTTGTTGTCGCTGGTGAAGACTCTCGGCGACTGGAGGATGCTGACGTTGGTCACCTCGTCGAGGGCCTGGAGGATGACGGTGGCGTCGACGCCGAAGGCGAGCACGCTCGTGGTGAGGTCGCCGATGAAGTCGCCTTCGCGACTGCCGCTGAACATGCGGCCGGCTTCCGCGGCGCCGCCCGAGATCACGATCGCGTTGTTCGGGTTCGACGGCGCCAGTCCGCCCGGCCCGAACTGGAGTCCGTAGGCGAGCTGCTCGCCGAGCTGCACTTCGGCGAAGATCGCGGTGATCATGACCTGGCGGCCGGGCTCGTCCAGGTCCTCGATGATCTTCAGCAGCTCCGCCTGGATTTCCGGCGTCGCCAGCACGAGCAGTGAATTCTGACCGCCGTTGGGCACCACGCGGCTCTTGCCGACGATGGCGCTCACTTCCGTCTGCTCGCTTTCGCCCGCGCCGCGTCCCGACATCCACGGGAAGTTGAGGCGATTCTGCTGCTGGCTGCCGCCCGAGCCGACCGACGAGGAAGCGCCGCTGACGGTGTCGCTCCCGACCGATCCGCCGCCGAGCTCGCCGAAGTCGATGCCCCGCAGACCGGTTTCCTGCGCCGCGATGCTCGCCTCGGACCCCGCCGGCGCCAGCAGCGCGTTGAGGATCTCCGCCACTTCGTAGGCGTTGGCGTGCTTGAGCGCCACGTTCAGCGGCATGCCGACCTTCAGCGGCCGATCGAGGTCGCTGATCATCTGGTCCAGCCACTGGAAGCTGTCGGGCGTCTTGCTGATGACGAGCAGCCGGTTCGAATCGGGATAGGCCTCGATGCGGAAGATGTTCGACACCGCCACGTCGGCGCCCGATTCACCGCCGGCGCCGCCGACCTGCTGCCGCCCCGCGATGCCGCCCAGGCCGCCTCGGCCGCCGCCGCGATTCGCGCTCGAGGAGCCGCCGCCGGACTCGAGCAGCGAGCTCAGCACTTCGCGCACCTTGAGCGGATCGGTGTACTTGAGGTCGTAGTACTTGAAGATCGGGCCGCTCGCGGAGGGATTCACGTCCCAGGCGGTGGTGATGAGCCGCTCGATCTCGTGCATGATGCTCGGCTCGGCGCGGATCGTGATCGAGTTGATCGCGGGAATCACCGAGACCAGCAGCTGCTCGCTCGTACCGACGAGCTCGCCGCCGCCGGTGGGCGTGCCGCCGCGGTTCTGCGGCTGGCCGGGCCGCTGCGGCACCGCGCTTCCGCGCGGGGTGGCCTGGCCGG
>VGXK01000386.1 GCA_016873355.1 Phycisphaerae bacterium
CGCTTCCCAGCTGAAGACATCGATCTTGCCCTCGTCGAAGGGCGTGTTCGGATCGTCGAAGACGAAGCCGGGCCGCTTCCACGACCAATCGCCGGGAACTCCACGCGTGGGCGTGCCGCCGACCGTGCGATACGGAAGCTCGAGCTGGCCGCTTGCGCCGGTCGAGCGAGCGTCGAGCAGATAGAACTGCTCGTAGGTGCCGAAGTCCTCCGGCTTCACCTTGCTGCGGATCACCGAGAGAGCGTGATCGGCGACGACTCGGCCGAGCACGTCGTCGTTGGAGAACTGCTGCTGGGCGATGCCCGCGGGGAAGACCGCCGCGATCATCACGAGCCCCATGCCGAGCACGAGGATGGCGATGATGAGCTCGACGAGCGTGAATCCCTGGTGACGCCTCATCGCTTGACCACCTCCGCCACGCCGGTGAAGCGGTTGAAGTTGATTCGTTCCGCGAACTGATTGATGAAGTGGCTCTGGTCGCAGCGCATGCGCCGCTCGCCGGCCGGCTCGCTCGTGCAGTCGGCGGGCAGGCCGTTCGGGGTGCCGCCGTTCGAGCCCGACCAGTTCGAAGGGACGAACATCTCGCGGGCCGCGGCGTCGTCGAAGACCGCGAGGGCCCGCACGTAGTTGATGCTCGGCTCGTCGACCTCCTCGTTGTATTCGAAGAAGCGAGCCCCGCCGGTCGAGGCGCCGATGTTCTGGACCGGCCAGCCGTTGGCGTTCAGCACGCCGTCGCGATCGAGGTACGACGTCTCGTACTGCGCCACGCCGATGCCGTTGGGCAGTCGCGTGATGACGGTGCCGTCGGTGCCGAAGAGCACGCCGATCGATCGGCCGTATTCGTTGTTGGCGAGATCCGGCTGCGAGAGCCAGATCACGTCCTGATCCGAGCTTCCGGGCGGGTTGTAGTCGGTGCGCGGGCCCGCGACCTTGATGCCCGTCGGCAGCGTCCGACGCGGCGAATCCGGGTGGATCGTGAAGGGCTCGTTCCAGACCTCGTTCGCCGGATCGTTCGGATCGGAGACGACGTTGATGATCTGACCGGTCCAGCGGGCGAGCACGATGTCCGTGACCTGGCCGCGCGCCGGCGACGCCGGATCGGTGCGCACCAGGAAGGTGACCATGATCGGCTGCCCCTCGGCGATCGCCTTGGCGCGACCTTCGCCGAGCGCGGCGATCACCTGGTTCACGCCGATCGCCAGGCGGCTCTCGCGCGACAGCCGCTGCACGCTCATCGTGGTGAGCACCGCGAGCGTGGCGATGATGCCGATCACCACGAGCAGCTCGATGAGCGTGAACCCGACGGCGGCCCGCGTCGCGGGGACCGAGCGAGCACGAGCGTGGCAAGGCGCCGAGGCGAAGGTGGATCCGAAGGACCCATCGAGCCGATGGCGATGCAGCCACGCGATGCCGCAGCCGGTCTCTCCACGCGGAGCCGCAGCCGGACGAAGGATGGAGTTGGTGCGCGTGGTCATTGCAGTGGCGGAAGCGGGTACACGAGTTCGTAGCTGAAGATGTTGTCTTCGCGCGTGCCGAAGTTGCCGTCGGGCCCCGCGCTCACGAATCCGATGCGGCCGTCGCGGCAGGCGCCGAGCTGGTTCTCGTCGCTCGTGCGCACGGTGCCGTCGGCATCGCCGAGCTCCCCCGGGTTCTTCGGCCGACCGGGGAAGATCACGGCGACGCGGTTGCCCCACGGATCGACGAGCTCGATCCGCGGCGTCGGCACCGCGTTCAGGCCGTTCCCGGCCGGCGGGAAGGTTGAGGCGTCGCGCCGAAGCAGATCGGTGTCGATGCGCTTGAGGATTTCGAGCGATCGCTCGTTGCCCGCGATGAGCGGACGGAAGTCGTTCGCGGCCCAGTTGCGCCCGTTCAGCAGGTGGACGATCGAATACGCCCCCGGCGGGTTCGAGATCTCGACGCAGTCGTAGCTGCCGGCGGGATCGCCGATCCGCTGGTAGGTGATCTTCTGCCCGCGCGCTCGCTCGAACTCGCCGACCGCCTCGTCGAGCGCACGGAACGCGGCCTCCATTTGCCGAGCCTCGGCGCCGCGCAGCACGGCGCTGCCCACCGCGAGCACGATGCCCGCGAGCAGCGCGATGATGCCGATCGTGATGAGCAGCTCGAGCAGCGTGAACGCGCCCGGGGCGCGCCCGCTTCGGATCGACCGGGTCGTCCGGGTGGGCATGATCATGGCCCTGCCTCCACGATGTTGTCCTCGTTGACGTGCTGCGCGTCGTTGCGGTAGAGCGGATTCCACTTCCGGTCGGGACCGGAAGAGAGGAGCGCGTACTCGCCGCCCTGAAGTCCGCGCGTGGTCGAGGTGTCGCCGTTGAAGTCGGCCACGCCGTCGGAAGCGGTGGTCGGCTGGATCGTCTGCGGCCGCAGCGCGAAGAAGTCGCCGAGATCGAACTGCATGCCGTTGGAGCGATCGTCCTCGGCCGATGGATCGAGCTGCACGTAGCCGCGGCGGTAGTAGCGGATGGGCTTCCCCCAGTAGTCGATCAGCACCTTCGGAAGCGAATCGAAGTTCGCCACCTCCTTGGCGCTGACGATGCGAGGCTCGTACCAGGAGCCGTTGCCGCCCGGATCGCTCACGAGATCCCAGCCGTTGATGCCGCCGATGATGCTCTCGTCGCGGAGCTCGAGGTACGGACCGAAGACCTTGCCCTCGAGGTTGATCCGCGTGCGCGGCAGGCAGGCCGCGTCGTTGTTGCCGATCTCGGAGCCGGTCGTGGCCGCCTGCAGGATCTTCGGCGGCGGCGCGAGATTGCGGTTGGAG
>VGXK01000387.1 GCA_016873355.1 Phycisphaerae bacterium
TCGTGCCCGCGGCACGTCTGCTTCGGCGACGTGGCGGGAACCTTCGACCTGCTGCTCTCCGATCGGCCGCTGCTGCTCGTCACCGGCCACTGCGGAAACTGGGAGCTGCTCGGCCTGGTGCTCGCGCTGCTCGACTTCCCGATGGCGGTGCTCGCGCGACCGCTCGACAATCCGCTCATCAACGAATGGCTGCTCGCCATGCGCGAATCCCGCGGACTGCGCGTGCTCACGAAGTGGGGCGCCACGGAGGAGATCCAGCGGCTCATCGACACCGGAAGCCGCATCGGATTCATCGCGGATCAGAATGCCGGCGACGACGGGATCTTCGTTCCCTTCTTCGGTCGACTCGCATCCGCGTACAAGTCGATCGGCCTCTTCGCGATGCGGCACCGCGTGCCGATCATGGTCGGCGCCGCGATGCGGCGGGACGAAGCGCTCCGCTACTCGCTCGAGATCACCGACGTCATCCAGCCCGAAGCGTGGGAGTCGCAGGAGGACCCGCTCTTCTACGTGACCGCGCGATACACGCGCGGCATCGAGCTCGCGGTGCGCAAGGCGCCCGAGCAGTATCTCTGGATCCATCGGCGCTGGAAGAGCCGTCCCCGCTTCGAGCGCGAAGGTCGCCCGTTTCCCGAGCCGCTGCGCCGCAAGCTCGAATCGCTTCCGTGGATGACGGACGGGGAAATGAGCCGCATCGAGCAGACCTCGCGGGTAGTCTGACGCCGATGGGCGGTCGACTGGAAGGGGTCCACGCTCTCGTGGTCGACGACGATCCCGACATCCTTGCCGGAATCGAGATCGCCCTGCGCACCGAGGGTGCGACCACCGAGACGGCGAGGGACGGAGCGGCCGCCATTCGAGCGGTCTCGCAGCGGACGCCCGATCTCGTGGTGCTCGACGTCATGCTTCCGGCCGCAAGCGGCTTCGTGGTGCTCGAGAAGATCCGGGCACTGCCGGACGCTCCTCCCGTGATCATGGTCACGGCGAACCAGGGCCGCCGCCATGCCACCTACGCAGAGGGGCTGGGGGCGAGCGCGTACTTCTACAAGCCCGTTCCGCTCGCCCGGCTGCTCGAACGGGCGGTGGAGCTCGTGAACGCCGACGAGCAAGAGGACGACGGCGACGACTCGGAATCGGATCGATCCGGTTGAGCGCCGCGTCGATCCGCTATCGTCCCCGATCCCAATGAGCGCGCGACAATTCGTGATCCTTTCGAGGAATGGGAGCAAGGATGGTTCCCTTGCGCCGATCGGAACGCGGCGCGAGATCCTCAAGGGGCTCGAGCACTGCAACACGGCGCCGGAAGCGGAAGGCGGGGACGTTCTCTACGGTCCCGGCATCGAGATCGAGCTGCCGCCGGGTCAGGACCCGGTGTCGCAGATGCTGCTCTCGATCTCGGACGACGACATTGCCTGGGTGGTGGTGATTCGACTGGCGCGCGAGTTCGGCTGGAAGATCCTCGACCCCACTTCCGGGCGCGAGCTCAACCCGTAGCGGCGGCGCTGAGAGCGGTGCGACGGATCGATCCCTGCGCGTCGGCGCCGAAAGCGGCGCGTCGGCTCCGGTTGCCCGGCCGCCTCAAACACTCGGTCGCGATGCGCAGCGCGAGGCGCGCTGCGTCATCGCTCCCTCAACTCGGCGGCTTTCGGGCAACCGGAAGCCGACGCGCCGAATTCGTAGAGCGAACTCGGTCACGAAGTCGGAGCGAAGGCGCCTCCGCGCAGTCGGAGTGTGGACATCGGTCGGAGGTTGAAGTGCGGCCGAACGCGCGGCGTCAGTCGAGCGGTTCGGAGTCGATTCCGGCCGCCTCGCCCTTGAGCTTCTTCTCGGCGTAGCGGCGGATCCAGTTCTCCCAGGTCTTGCCGGCGGCGGGGTCCTTGCCGGAGAAGGTCACGGCGCGGATGCGGGAGCAGGGAATCGTGCGGCGTTCGTTCGAGTCCTTCGGCAGCAGCCGAATGCACGACGACGCGGGGTCCTTGCCGAGCTGCTGGTCGAAGACATAGCCCTCGGCGGTCGAGCCGTCGTCGAGGGTGATCGTCACGTCGCCGCGGTACTCGAAGGCGTCCCGAAGGGCGCGGTCGAATGCGGCAGGATCCCCTGAGCCCACCGGAGACTCGACCCGAGTTCCCTGCATCGGCCTTAGCGGCTCCCTCGAGCGCCGAGCAGAAGCGTCCGTTCGGCGGTCTCCGCGAGCAGTTCGTCGACCCGGCGGATGAGCTCCTCGGTCTCGCGACACGCTCGATCCATCGACGACTCGCCGCAGACCTGGCGAATGGGGTCGAGGCGCTTCACCGACGCCAGGCGCTCCTCGAGACGCTCCCGGTCGAGCTTCAGTTGCTCGAGCAGACGGCAAGCCTCCCGGAGCGCGGCCATCGCCTCGGCGTCCTGGGCGCCGTCGTCGAGTCGTTGCGTGCCTGCGAGTCGAAGCTTCACCGGGGAAGGGTTCTGAGCGTGCGCGTCCCTGGCACCCTCGTGGGCTGCGGTTCGCTCGGTCCGGGACCGGGCTCGCCGCCTTGAGGAACCGTCCATATGGGGCCGCATCATCTCCGCCTCGGGATCCGTCGGCAAGTCGATCGGGATTTCGCCAGGTTTGAATGCCGCGGCCATTCCAATAACACCCCCCGGCATTGGCGGTCGGGGGCGGTCGGCCGATGCTTAGAGCGGTGACGACTCAGGCGTAGCGAGCTGGCGTCGGCGAGACGAGTGTGGCAAGGAGGGCGAAGCAGGCGGATCTTGAGGATCCGCCGATGGAGCCCGACGATGCCACACGAAG
>VGXK01000388.1 GCA_016873355.1 Phycisphaerae bacterium
GGCGCCCCGCGCGCCCGCCGGCCTGTCGCTCCGCGCCATGATGAGCGGGCTCGGTCACATCGTGCGCGAGAAGACGATCCTCGGCGCGCTCACGCTCGACGCGCTCGCGGTGCTCTTCGGCGGCGCCACGGCGCTGCTGCCGATCTTCGCCGACGAGATCCTGAAGGCGGGGCCGATCGCGTTCGGTGCGCTCCGCGCCGCCACGCCGGTCGGCGCAATCCTCATGACGATCGTGCTCACGATGCGCCCGCGCATCTCCCCCGCCGGGCCGCTTCTCTTCGCGTCGGTGGCGGCGTACGGCCTCTGCATGATCGGCTTCGGCTTCTCCACGAATCTCGCGCTGTCGCTGCTGCTGCTCGTGGCGAGCGGCGCGGCCGACAACGTGAGCGTCGTGGTGCGGCACGTGCTCGTGCAGACCCGCACGCCGAACCACATCCGAGGACGCGTGAGCGCCGTGAACGGAGTCTTCATCGAGTGCAGCAACGAGCTCGGCGCGTTCGAGAGCGGACTCGTGGCGCGGCTCTTCACGCCGGTCATTTCCGTCGTTTCCGGCGGCATCGGCACGCTGATCGTGGTGGCGATCACCGCGCGATCGTTCCCGGCGCTGCGCCGACTCCGCGAGATCCGCGAAATCACGCCGCCGCTCGAGAGCGAGACGACGCCGATCGCGGGCACGACCGCACGGTAGGCTCCGCCCGCCGCTCCGCGCCTCGTGGGTGGCGGCGCGGCAATCGAGGAGCCACGCATGCTCGGCAACTTCGTCAAGGAATTCCGCGACTTCGCCGTCAAGGGAAACGCGATCGACATGGCCGTCGGCATCGTCGTCGGCGCCGCGTTCAACAAGATCGTGCAGTCGGTCGTGAACGACATCATGATGCCGCCGATCGGCATGGCCATCGGCGGCGTGGACTTCAAGAATCTCCAATGGGTGCTCAAGGACGCGTCGAAGGACCTGGCGACCGGCGCGGACCTTCCCGCGGTGGCGATCCGCTACGGCGCGTTTTTCAACACGCTCATCGAGTTCCTCATCGTCGCCCTCAGCGCCTTCATCGCGGTGAAGGCGATGACGAGGGTGATGTCGCTGCGCACCGCGGCCGGCGCGGCCGCCCCGCCGAAGGGCTGATCGCCCGCCGCCAAACGATCGGGATCCCGTGATCGGTCACCTCGTCCAAGCCGACCTCGAGGATCTCATCGAGCGCAAGCAGTGGGACGAGCTGCGCGCCGTGCTCGCGGCGCTTCCCGAGCAGGATCTCGCCGAGATCCTCATCGACCTTCCCGAGCACGACGAGGGCGTCATCTTCCGCATGCTTCCGCGCGATCGCGCGGGGCAGGTCTTCAGCTACCTGCCGCTCGAGCGCCAGGAGGAGCTCATCACCTCGCTCTCGAACGAGCAGACGCGGGACATCCTCAACGCGATGACGCCGGACGACCGCGTGTCGCTGCTCGACGAGCTGCCGGGCGAGGTCGCGCGCCGACTGCTCGAGAGCCTCGATCCTCGCCAACTGAAGGAAACGCGGCAGCTGCTCGGCTACCCGCCGGACTCCGCGGGGCACTTCATGACGCCGGAGTTCGTCTCGCTCCGCCCCGAGCTCACCGCCGCGCAGGCGATCGAGCACCTGCGACGCGTGCCGAAGACCATCGAGACGCTCGCCGTGCTCTACGTGACCGACGCCTCCGGCCGGCTGCTGCACGACATCCGCCTCGCCACGCTCGTGCGCGCCGCGCCCGACGCCATCGTCGGCGACATCGTCGACCGCAATCTCGTCTCGATTCCGGTGCGCACCGATCGCGAGCAGGTCGTCCGCGCCTTCGAGAAGTACGACCGCGTGGCGCTGCCGGTGGTGGACGACCAGGGCATCATGCTCGGCATCATCACCGTCGACGACGTGCTCGACGTGGCGCGACTCGAGGCGACCGAGGACATCCACAAGATCGGCGGCGTGGAAGCGCTCGAGACGCCCTACGTGACGACGCCGTTCGCCACGCTGCTTCGCAAGCGCGGACTCTGGCTCTCGATCCTCTTCCTCGGTGAGATGCTCACCGCCACCGCGATGACGCGCTACCAGGGCGAGCTCGAGAAGGTGCTCTTCCTGGCCCTCTTCCTGCCGCTCATCATCGCCAGCGGCGGAAACACGGGATCGCAGGCGTCGACGCTCGTGGTGCGGGCGCTGGCGCTGGGCGAGCTCACGATCGGCGACTGGTGGCGCGTGGCCCGCCGCGAGGTCGGCATGGGCGCCGTGCTCGGGGCCTGGCTCGGATTCATCGGATTCCTGCGCGTGATGCTCTGGCAGTGGCTCGGCTTCGCCGACTACGGCGATCACGCGGTCGAACTCGGCATCACCATCTGGGTGAGCCTGATCGGCGTGGTCGCCTTCGGCACGATCGCGGGAAGCATGCTGCCCTTCCTGCTGCGCACGCTCAAGCTCGATCCCGCCACGAGCTCGGCGCCGTTCGTGGCCACGCTCGTCGACGTGATGGGCGTGGTGATCTACTTCAGCGCCGCCGCGATCATTCTGCGTTCGGCGCTCCAGTAGGCGCCAGGAACGGCACCATGCGCCGTCGAACCTCCGCCGGCTCGTCGCTGAAGAGCACGTGCCCGGCGCCCGGGATCTCGTGCCCCTGCGCATCGGGAATCTCCGCCACGAAGCGCGACAGCATCGATGGATCGAGCACGCGGTCCCGCTCGCCCCACAGCACCAGCGTCGGCGCGCGAATCGCGCCGAGCCGCCCTTCGAGTCCGTTGCGGCCGAAGGGCTCGATCGCG
>VGXK01000389.1 GCA_016873355.1 Phycisphaerae bacterium
CGCCGCGTGCAGCTGCCCCAGTCCGCCGTCGATCAGGATGAGATCGGGATAGAGCTCCTCGCCGCGTCCGGCTTCGCGGTAGCGCCGACCGATCACCTCGCGCAACGCCGCGTAATCGTCGTTCGTGGCGCTGCGCACGCGGAAGCGGCGGTACCCCGCCTTGAATGGGCGACCGTCGATGAACTGAACCTTGCTCGCCACCGTTTCGCCGCCGGCCAGGTGCGCGATGTCGAACGCCTCGATGCAGCGAAGCGGCTTCTCCACGCCGAGCGCGCGGCGCAGGCTCCGCTCGCCGACGGCCGGATCCCGCGCCTGGAAACTCACCTCGGGCTGCCAGTCGAACTCGACCGCGCCGCGCCGCTTCTCGCGATCGTCGAGCTTCGCGATCGCGGAGAGCTGATCTCGCAGCACCGCGGCCTGCTCGAATCGCTTCGCGTCGCTCGCGTCGCGCATCTCCCGAGTGAGCTCGCGCACCATGACGCTGCGGCGACTGCCGAGGAACCGCAGGAAGCGCTCGATGTCGGCGCGATACGCCTCCCTCGAGACGCGATTCGCGCACGGCGCCGTGCACTGGCCGATCGAATGGAGCAGGCACGGCCGGAAGGTGTCGTTGCGAGGATCGTCGGAGGCGATCTCGAGTTCGCAGGTGCGGAACTTGAAGACCCGCTGCAGCAACTGCACCGCGTGTCTCAGACTCGCCACGCTCGTGAACGGGCCGAGGATCCGTGCCCCGCGGAACCGTTCGTTGCGCGGATCGCGCGTGATGAAGACCCCTGGAAACTCGTCCTTCATGGTGATCGCCAGGTACGGAAAGGTCTTGTCGTCGGTGAGCCGGGCGTTGAAGCGCGGATGCAGGTCCTTGATGAGACGCGCCTCCATCAGCAGCGCCTCCCACTCCCCTTCGCACTCGATCGCCTCGATCTCGCTGACGAGATCGAGCATCGGCTCCTTCCGCTCGCCGAGATCCGCCCGCTTCTGGAAGTAGCTTGCCACGCGCGAGTTGAGCGACGAGGCCTTGCCCACGTAGATCACGCGGCCCTGGGAATCCTTCAACAGGTAGACGCCGGGCGACTTGGGCAGCGATCGAGCACGGGACAGCAGTCCCCTCCGACGCTCGTCGGCGGAAACGCCCTGTTCGGACGCCCCCTCCCGCGCTTCGGGTCGCTTGCGAGGCACGCACGGGAGCGTAGGTCCGGAAGGCGGTCGAGTTCCGGCGCCGGAACCGCGGATCGGACCCCCCAACTCCTTCCGTCGGACCCGGGAAAGGTGCGCCGCTTTGCCAGATCGCGGCGAACCGAAGCACCGCGAGCCGATATCATCGCGGACCGGCCGGCGCGTGTCGGCCTCACCGACCAGTGCCTCGACGAGGCAACGACCCTTGAGGAGTGATTCGACGATGAAGCGCATCGCATTGATCGCGGCCGGCCTCGTGCTGGCGTCCCTGACCGCCTGCAGCCAGCCCAAGACCACCGACAACACCGCCAGCCCCGGCACCGTCAGCGGCGCCGCCTGCGACAAGTCCAAGTGCGCCACCGAGTGCACCAAGGACAAGACGGCCTGCACCGACGCGGCCGCCGCCAGCGCCAGCCCCGGCGCCGTGAACGGCGAGAAGGCCGGTTGCGCCAAGACCTGCCCGGGCGCGGCCGCCAGCCCCGGCGCCGTCAGCGGCGAGAAGAGCGGATGCTGCAAGGCCGGCGAGGCGAAGGCCAGCCCCGGCGCCGTCAGCGGCGAGAAGAAGAGCGGCTGCTGCAAGGCTGCGTCGAGCGGCTGCACCAAGGCGCCGACCTCGAACTGACGATCGATCGCCGGCATCCGCCGGCCGATCCAAGTGATTGATCTCAGACCCGCCCCGCCTTCGGGGCGGGTCTGTCTTTGCCGGCGCCCCGGGAGCCCTTCGGCGCCGCGACCGCGCGTGGCGAGGTTCTCTCTACGATCCGCGTCGGTGCAGCTCCTCGATTCGACGCGCATCCTGATCCGAGGCGGGCGACTCGTCGTGCCCGATCGCGGAATCGATTCTCGCGCGGACCTGCTGATCGCGGGAGATCGCGTCGAGAAGATCTCCACCTCGCCGCTGAGGGACTCCGGGGCGCACGCCTTCGACGCCGACGGCTGCATCGTTTCGCCCGGACTCATCGATCCGCACGTGCACCTGCGCGAACCCGGCGCCGAGCACAAGGAGACGATTCGCTCCGGCGCGGAAGCGGCGATCGCAGGTGGATTCACCACGGTCTGCTGCATGCCGAACACCACGCCGGCGATCGATCTGCCGAGTCTCGTCGACTTCGTCCAGATGAGGGCGCGCGAGGCGGGCATGGCGCGGGTCTTCTGCGTGGGCGCCGCCACGGTCGGTCGCGAGGGAACGAGGCTCGCACCGATCGGCGCCATGGCCAGGGCCGGCGCAGTCGGCTTCAGCGACGACGGAGATTGCGTGGCCGATCCCGCGGTCATGGGCCGCGTGCTCCAGACCTGTCGCTCCGTGGGGCGAGCGTTCATGCAGCACTGCCAGGACCCGTCGCTCACGCAGGGCGCCGCGATGCACGCGGGCAGCGTCTCCGCGAAGCTCGGGATCGGCGGCTGGCCAAGCGTCGCCGAGGATCTCATCGTCGAGCGAGATCTGCGGCTCAACAAGGCGATCGGCTGCCGATGGCACGCGCAGCATCTCTCGAGCGGCGACAGCGTGGAGATCCTGCGACGCGCTCGGCGCGAAGGGGCGCCCGCGAGCGGCGAGGCGTCGCCGCACCATCTGCTGCTCACGCACGAAT
>VGXK01000390.1 GCA_016873355.1 Phycisphaerae bacterium
GCTGCGACTTCGTGTGGCATCGTCGGGCTCCATCGGCGGATCCTCAAGATCCGCCTGCTTCGCCCTCCTTGCCACACTCGTCTCGCCAACGCCAGCTCGCTACGCCTGAGTCGTCACCGCTCTAGATTCCGGCGCACGGCCACGCGACGCGATCGCAGCCATCGCGGCGATCGTCGCGGCGGCGGCGATTCATGCGACCGTTGCGGTCGCAGCGCGTACGCTCTGCGATCGTCCCCCGCATGCCCGCGTCCTCTCCGATCGTCGATCTGCACACGCACATCCTTCCCGAGCGCTGGGAGGATCTCGACCGCAAGTACGGTTACGGCGGATTCGTGCGGCTCGAACACTGCTCGCCGTGCCGCGCGCGCATGCTCATCGGCGACCAGTTCTTCCGCGAGATCGACGATCGCTGCTGGTCTCCGTCGCGCCGAATCGCCGACTGCGATTCGCACGGCGTCGACCTCCAGGTGCTGTCGACCGTGCCGGTCATGTTCAGCTACTGGGCGAAGGCGCACGATGCGCTCGATCTCTCGCGCATGCTGAACGACCACCTCGCGGGAGCGGTCGCCTCGCATCCCGGCCGATTCGCGGCGCTCGGCACGGTTCCGATGCAGGACCCGGAGTCGGCCTGCCGCGAGCTCGATCGCTGCATGGACGAGCTCGGCATGCCCGGCGTGCAGATCGGCTCGAACGTGAACGGCGCGAATCTCGGCGAGCGCCGGCTGCGGCCGTTCTTCGCGCACGCGGCCGAGCGCGGCGCCGCGATCTTCGTACATCCGTGGGAGATGGTCGGCCGCGATCGCATGAGCGACTACTGGCTGCGGTGGCTCGTGGGAATGCCGGCGGAGACGGCGCTCGCGGCGGCGTCGATCATCATGAGCGGCATGCTCGTGGAGCTCCCGACGCTGCGGCTCTGCTTCGCGCACGGCGGCGGAAGCCTCGCGTTCACGATCGGCCGGATCCAGAAGGGATTCGATGAGCGTCCCGATCTCTGCCAGGTCGACACGAAGTGCGCTCCGCGCGAGCAGCTCCGCTCGCTCTGGTTCGACACGCTCGTGCACGACGAGGGGGCGCTTCGGTACCTGCTCGAGCAGGTCGGCCCGCAGAAGCTGGCGCTCGGAACCGACTATCCGTTCCCGCTCGGCGAACACGCGCCGGGCGCGCTCGTGCGTTCGCTCGAGCTCCCCGACCTCGATCGCGCGCGATTGCTCGGCGGCACGGCGCTCGAGTTCCTGCGGCTCGACGCGACCTCGCTCGCCGTGACCGCGCCGCGCAGCGCGGCGACGAGCGCCGATCGAACGACCGGCGCCGGAACGACTCCAGCACCCGCCGACGCTCGTTCGTCGACGCGACGCTCGCCATGAGCACCACCCCCGCCACGCTCGACCTCTCGGCGAAGGATCTCGATCCGTCGCGCGATTTCGCGCGGCACCTCGACTCGATCGATTCGCTCGTTGGCTTCCGCGATCGCTTCGCGTGTCCGGTCGATCGGGACGGCTCGCGAATCGCGTACTTCGCCGGCAATTCCCTGGGACTCATGCCGCTCGACGCGCGGCGCCTGGTGAACGAGGAGCTCGACGACTGGGCGTCGATGGCGGTCGAGGGTCACCTGAGTTCGCGTCGGCCGTGGCTGCCGTACCACGAATCGCTTTCGGCGCCCGGGGCGCGACTCGTCGGCGCCACGCCCGACGAAGTGGTGATGATGAACACGCTCACCGTGAATCTGCACCTGATGATGGTGAGCTTCTATCGGCCGAGCGGACGCCGTCGCCTGCTGCTCATGGAGGAGGGCGCGTTTCCGAGCGACCGCTACGCGATCGAGAGCCATGTCTCGTCGCGCGGACTTGATCCGGCGACCACGATCGTGAGGGTGGCGCCGCACAAGGGCGAATCGCTGCTGCGACTGGAGGACACGCTGGCCGCAATTGAGCGGCACGCCGACGAGCTCGCGCTCGTGCTCATGGGCGGCGTGGGATTCGTGACCGGACAGCGCCTGGAGATGCCCGAGATCACGGGCGCCGCGCAACGAGCGGGCGCCATCTGCGGCTGGGATCTGGCGCACGCGGTCGGCAACATCCCGCTTTCGCTGCACGACTGGAACGCCGATTTCGCGGTGTGGTGCAGCTACAAGTACTTGAACTCGGGCCCGGGCGCCGTCGCCGGCGCATTCGTGCACGAGCGGCACGGCGCGAACGCGGCGCTGCCGCGCTACGCCGGCTGGTGGGGCAACGATCCCGCCACGCGATTCCGCATGGAGCCGCAGTTCGTTCCGCGGGCGGGGGCGCACGGCTGGCAGCTCTCGAATCCGCCGATTCTCTCGATGGCTCCGCTGATCGCGTCGCTGGCGATCTTCGACGAAGCGGGCGGCATGACGGCGCTGCGATCGAAGAGCCGCGTGCTCACGGCGTATCTCGAGTTCCTGCTGCGCGAGCGCGGCGCGAGCGGCGATGCCGCATCGAGGGCGAGCCGCGCACCGATCGAAGTGGTCACCCCCGCCGACGTCGAATCCCGCGGCTGCCAGCTTTCGCTGCGCGTGCGCGGGGCGGACGCGGCGTCGCGACAGCGCGAACTCGCGGAGCGCGGCTTCTGGCTCGATCACCGACCGCCCGACGTGCTGCGCGCCGCGCCGACGCCGCTCTACAACAGCTTCGACGAGGTGTGGCGCCTCGCCGAGGCGCTCGCGGGATGAGTACGACCGTCGCCGAGGCGCTCGCGCGCTGAACGCCTTCCGCGTCGACCCGCT
>VGXK01000391.1 GCA_016873355.1 Phycisphaerae bacterium
CACCCAGTCGACCCACTCGGTGCCGGGCGAGGGATATTGATCGACTTCGAACGATCCGTGCCGAGGCAACGATTCGAGCAGACCGACCGGTCGCGCGACGAGTGGAACGAGCAGCACGAACGCGAGGGCCACGACCGCGGCGCCGACGCCGAGCGCGGCGAAGGGCCGCGTCGCCGTGAGTTCGCGCGCCGAGATCGGCGGCGCCGTCGCCGGGCGACTCCGCAGCGCCGCCGCGGCGCTCGCAAGCAGGAACGGCCAGCTCGCGGCGAGGGCGCGAACGCCGCCGTCGCCGAAGACGATGGGAACGCTCAGCAGGACTCCGCACCATCCCGAGATCCAGAGCCATCGCTCCGATCTCGGCGCGCGCCACAGTCCGATTCCCGCGATCGCGAGCAGCGGCCACGCCCGCGACACGAATCGCCCGAGGTTCCGCAGAAGCGATTGCGCCAGCACGCCTGGCTGCTCGCGCACGAGCGTCCACGACTCCGCGTACGCAAGCTCCGAGCGTTCGCGCTCGTCGGACCATGGACTCAATTGCGAGCGCAGCCACGCGTCGGCTTCGTAGTAGTCCGTTCCTCGCGCCAATCCAAGCAGCGTTCCCGCGAAGTTGGCGTTCGCGAGCGACGACGGATCCGCGTAGAGAAGCTTCGCGGCGCCGTTCACGGAGATCCCGATCGCCACCGCGGCCACGAGGCCGGTGGCCGTCGTGACGGCCGCGCGTCGACCGCTCCTCCATGCGAACACGACGGCACCGACCGCCAGCGCGGGAATCATCAGCAGCGCTCCGGGGCGCGCAATCATCGCCACCGTGAGCAGCGCCATGCCGATCGAGAGCGACGTCACGCGCGGCTCGACGCTCGACGATCCACCCCTGCCCGCGCACGCGCGAAGCAGGGCCGCCATCGACGCGATCGCCAGCAGAAGCCCGAGTCCCTCGCTCTGCGTCGTGCACTGGACGACCGCGATCGGCGCCAGAAGCGCCGCTCCGAGCGTCGCCGACGCGAGCATGCCGAGTCGATTTGCCGCCACGCCCACGAGCGCCGCGAGCGCAAGTGCCAGCAGCGCCGACTGCATCAGCAGCGCGGCGAGCAGGTGATCGCCGCCGAGTGCGAGCCGCGCGGCGAGAAACGCGCCGTTCATCGGTCGCCGCGAGCCCCATTCGTCGAGCATTCCCTGTTGCAGCAGGTGCTGCGCCGCCGACCAGTAGTCGGAACCGTCGCTCCACGGAACGCGACCCGCCAGCGCGTAGGCGGCCGAAGGGCCCGGCAGCGGCCGCCACCATGCCGCGAGCAGCAGCGCCGGCACCACGAGCGCGAACGCCAAGGCGATCCACGCGACGGCGCGGTGCGGCGCGCCGCTCGACTTCGCGCTGCCCTCCCGATCGTTCACGGCGGGGACTCTACCCGCTTCGCCGCCGGTACCATCGCGCCGTGCGGGTGGTCCATGTCATCAACTGCCTCTCGCTCGGCGGCGCGGAGCGCCAACTGCTGCGACTTGCGGCGGAACAGCGGCGCGACGGCGATGCGGTGACGATCGTCACGCTTCTCGACAAGGACACGCTTCGACCCGACGCGGACGCGGCCGGAGTCCCCGTGCGGGCGATCGGCGTACGCAGCGCGCTCGGATTCCCGCGCGCGGTGCTGCGGCTCCGCGGCTGGCTGCGCGAGCTCGAGCCGCAGGTCGTGCAATCGTGGCTCTACTACGCCAACCTGGTGGCGCTCGCGGCAAAGCCGAAGGTGCTCGTCTGGAACATCCGGCAGACCTTGCCCGATCTCGCCGGCGAGCGCCTCCTGATGCGGCGCGCGATTCGACTCGGCGCGCGCTGGAGCGGTCTGCCGCATGGGATCGTCTGCAACGCGCGGGAGGGTCTCGAACAGCATCGCGCCATCGGGTATGCGAACGCGATCGAGGAGATCATCCCGAACGGCTTCGACGTCGAGCGCTTCGGGCACGGCAACGAGGCGACGCGCACGGCGCGGGCGACGCTCGATCTGCCCGCGGACGCGGTCGTCGTCGCGCATGCGGCGCGGCGACACCCGATGAAGGATCACGCGGGATTCCTCGAGGCGATCGCGCCGCTGCTCGAGCGGCGTCGAGAGCTCGTCGTGGTCATGATGGGACGCGAGGTGGACGAGACGCACCTGTCCGCGGATCTCGCGCGACATGCGGCTCTTTCGAGGGCGCTCGCGGAGCGCCGGCTTCGGCTGCTCGGTGAACGACTCGATCTCGAGTCGCTCTACCCCGCGTTCGATCTCGTCGTCTCGTCGAGCGCCTGGGGCGAGGCGTTTCCGAACGTGCTCGCCGAGGCGATGGCGTCGGGCGTGGGCGTGGTCGCCACGGACGTCGGCGAAAGCCGGGCGCTCGTGGAGGATCCGGCGCGCGTCGTGCCGCCCTCGAGGCCCGATCTGCTCCGCGCCGCGATCGATGCGTGGCTCGATCGAAGCGAATCGCGGCGCCGCGCGGACGCGGAACTCGGGCGCGGCCGCATCGCGGAGCGCTACTCGATCCGCGCCGTGCTCGAACGCTACCGCTCGCTTTGGCGCCGCGCGATCGAGGCGCGCTGAGCGGCACGCCTCCGCACGCGGCCGCATCGCGGCCTCGAACCGTCCGCGTTCGCTGCGGATACCCTTCGTCCGGCGCATGTGCGGCATCGCGGGTTTCATCGACTTCTCCCGGCAGCTTGCCCATCCCGAGCGCGTGCTCGAGGCGATGCATCGGTCGATCGAACATCGCGGCCC
>VGXK01000392.1 GCA_016873355.1 Phycisphaerae bacterium
TAAGTCATCGCGGAGCATGCGCCGTCGTTCCTCCCGCTCGAATCGCCGCCGTCGATGAGGTCGGCGGTGCGCAGCGCCTGCCGTGTCGGCGAGGTCGCCATCGATCACACCTCGAATCCCGCGGTGTGCGTGGTGCACGGAAGCGTCCATGTGGATGCGGTGAAGGATCTCCGGATGTCGTTCGACGTCGTCGTCGTGGTCGACGGCCGCGAAGTCCCGCTCGGCTCGATCATGACGCACGGTCACGCCAAGGGAAGCAGCTCGGTCACGGCGCTCGGCGCAGGGCAGATGCCGTGGCCCGATCCGGTTCCGACGACGGTCTCCGTGATCTTTCGTCCCGCGCCGAAGTACGCCGAGACGGAGCACGGCGCCATCTCCGTCTGGGGCGAACCCATCGAGATCAAGGATGTTCCCGTCCGTTCGACGCGTCGCCGCGCCGGCGCGGAGGGATCACCGTGATCGCGCCGTTCCTCTCGTTCGTCGTCCTGGGGCTCTCGGCGCTGACGATGGTGATGATCGTCCTTGCGTTCGCCGGGCGCCGCGATCCGGCGCAGCCTCGCTGCGCGTCGTGTCGAACGCTTCTCGAGCCGGCGCGCGTCGTCCATGACGCGACGTGCGGCCTGTGCGGCGCCGATCTCTCGGGCCCGGCGGCGCTGCGACCGCGATGGCGCGTCGCCCGTCCGCGGGTTTGGCTGCTGCTGGCGCTGTCGGCCGTGCTGCTTCCGACGGCGATCGTCGCCGTCAACATGGTGATGACCCGCATCGTTCCGCGAGCGGGAATGCGTGCGCCGCGCGCGGCGCCGCCGGCGCTGATCTCGGCCGCGCTGCGCGAGTCGCCGACGTCCTACGGCGCTGGCGAGGAAGTTCGGCAGCTCGTCGCCGACGGCGATCTTCCGCCGACGGAGTTCCGATCGCTGCTTCTTGCGGAACTCCGCAACACGGCTCCGGGCGCCGGGACGCCCGATCACGGCAACGCTCGGCGCCTGGTCGGCGAATCGCTTCGCCATCGACCGGACGACGCGGAGCTGCTCGACGCGTTGCTGGAGCTGCTCGAACCAACGCCGCAGATCTCGTTTCAGCTCGCAACCGATCGGCGCGAGCCGACGAGGCCCCTGATCCTCGCCATCCAGCGCGGAGACCGCGCCACCGACGGCGGCTACTCCACCGAGTCGCTCTGGACCACCTTCACGCTCCGCCGCGTGCTGATCGACGGCAGGGAAACGACCATGCGGATCCATCCCGGCCGTCACGAATGCGTCGCGTACATGCACTCGCCGTCGGCGCGAGGGCTCGATCTCGGCGCATGGGCGCCCGGCGTGCACACGGTGGAGCTGGACATCACCGCCGATGTCTACGACCCCTTCGACGGACGCCGAATCGCGCACATGAACCACTGCGTGCCCGCCGGCGGCGAGCCGCCGACTCCGCTTCGCTCGCAACCGCGCCGCGTGACGCTGAAGGTCGACGAGCATGGCGATCGTGTCGATGATGCGCCGGCGGTGCCGCCGGAACCCGCGCCCACGACGGCCCCGACGGCGGCGTCGGCACCGGCGCCGAGCTCGCCATGACCTATCGCCCGCCGTTCGTTTCCGACGCCTTCGTCATGCTGCCGGCGCCGCATCCGGCCACGCTTGAGGAGACGCTGCTTCTCAAGCAGTGCCGCGTGGAGTTCGGGCGCGTCTCGGGTCCCGGCGGCCAGCATCGCAATCGCGTGGACACCGCCTCGTGGATCATCCACGAGCCCAGCGGCATCGAAGCGCAGGGAACGGAGCGCCGCAGCCAGGCGCAGAACCGCCACGAAGCGATCAAGCGCCTGCGCCGCAAGCTCGCGGTGCGCTGCCGCACGGTGACGAGTCGCGATCATCATCAACCGAGCGAGCTCTGGCGTTCGCGCCGACAGGGCGACAAGATGAGCGTGAATCCGGATCATTCCGACTATCCGGCGCTGCTCGCGGAAGCGCTCGACCTCGTGGTGGCTCGGCGCTACGACCTGGCCGGCGCCGCGGGACTGCTCGGCATCACCATGAGTCAGTTGTCGCGCCTCATTCGCCACGAGAAGAGCGCGTTCGCGGCGGTGAACGCCGGGCGCGAAGCGATCGGTCTCTCGAAGCTGCGCAGCTAGCGCGCGCGGCACCTTGCGCCCGGCTCGCGCCGCGCCTCCTGCTACGCTTCGACCATGGTCGAACGGCTGCGAGCGCTGATCGCCGAGGAGCTGCCGTCGCTCGTCGATCTGCGGCACGATCTCCACATGCACCCGGAGATCATGTACGAGGAGACCCGCACCGCCGAGGTCGTCCGTCGCGAGCTTGCGGCCGCCGGCGTCGAGTTCGTGCCCGGTCTCGCCGGCGGAACCGGCACGCTCGCCGCGATTCCCGGGAACGCCGCGAAATCCGTGGCCCTGCGCGCGGACATGGACGCCCTGCCGATCGAGGAGGAATCCGATCGCCCATGGCGCAGCCGGATTCCCGGCAAGATGCACGCCTGCGGCCACGACGGTCACACCACGATCCTGATCGGCGCCGCGCGCGTGCTTGCGCGCCTTGCCAGGGAGCACGGGCTGCCGCGCCCGGTGACGCTCGTCTTCCAGCCCGCGGAGGAGGGCGGCGCCGGCGGCCGCCGCATGGTCGAGGACGGCGCGCTCGAGGGAACGAAGCTCGGCAAACCCGTCGATCGCATCTTCGCCCTGCACGGCTGGCCTCATTTCGAGCTCGGCACCGCCGGCACGCGCGTGGGAC
>VGXK01000393.1 GCA_016873355.1 Phycisphaerae bacterium
ATGGAGCCCGACGATGCCACACGAAGTCGCAGCCCGCCAGATCGCCACGAATGAGGAGGAACCGCTCTAGCGCCCGCGCGACCGGCCGATTCCGAGGGCGGCCGCGACGGCCACCGCGCCGAGCGTCGTCGAATTGATCGACGCGTCGAAGAGGGCGCCGATCGCCCAGAGTCCGAGCGTGGCCGCGCTCGCGAGCGCCACGGGATCGCCGCCGCTCGATCGCACGGCGCTTCGGACGGCGCCGGCGAATGCGAGCGCCCACGCGACGAATCCGAGCACGAATCCGACGACGCCCGTCTCGGCGAGCAGTTGCAGCCATGTGGAATGCGGATGCGTGCTGACGAGCCGTGACTGCAGGTCCGCTTCGTTCTCCTCGGGCGTGCGCGCGGGATACTCGCGCGTCAGTTCCTGGCGCAGCCAGACTTCCATCTGCGGGCGCAGATCGTGCGATGCCGTGACGCTCCGTGTTCCTCCGAGGCCGCAACCGGTGAACGGTTCACGCTTCCACGCGTCGATCGACGCGCGCCAGTAGAAGGCGCGGAGGTCGAAGTGAACCAGGCCGAGCACCGGCGAGCTGAGGCGGCCGTCGTCCATCGGCTTCTGCGGATCCGAGAGTTGCGCGATCGTCTGTCGCACGCGGGTCGAGATCGACGTTCCGACGATCGGCCAGAGCGCGGCGCCGCCGACGATCACGACCAGCGCGGCCACGAGCACTCGGCGCCGCCGCGCAGGAAGCACCGCGAGCACCGCGAGCGCCATGATCGGCAGCACCACCGCCAGCGCCGCCAGTTGCCGGCGCGTGCCGCTGGCGATCACGCCCATCATGGAGAGCAACGCGATGGCGGCGCCCGCGACGCACCAGCGCCGGGGCAGCGTGAGCAGCAGCGCCACGCCTCCGCAGACTCCGATCGCATCCCAGAGCGACGCCTTGCCGGGATCCGTGAAGAAGCCGCCGAAGCGTCCGAGGCCGTCGAAGTCGGGCGAGAGGCGATTCGAGGCGTACTCGATCGATTGGTACGCGGCCTCGAGCAGGATTCCTGCGAGCAGCGTGCCGCCGAGCAGTTCGCGCCGTGCAAGGAGCGGGGCGAGACAGGCGGGAATGAGCAGCACGCGCATCGGCGCGAGCAGGCTCGATCCGAGTCTCGGGTCCTCGCTCCAGGAGAGCGAGAGCGCCATCCACGCCGCGAGCGCAAGCGCCGGAAACACGGGCGGCCAGCGCAGCAGTCGCACGACGATCGGTCCGACGGCACGCCAGCGCAGGAGCGTGATGAGCAGCAGCGGAAGCGAGAGAATGTTCGCCGGCGCCGTGCCGATCGGCATCAGAAGGAGAAACAGCAGCGCGACGCCGAGATGAATCGCGTGTCCGAGCGGATCGCGGCGCTCCGCGTCGTCCAGGAGTTGCGACCACGGCGCTGCGGCGCTCATGGGGCTCCCGGCGCAACCGCGTGCGCATCGAGTCGTCCGTGATCACGCATCGCTGCGGCGCAGCATATCGGCGCGTCTGGGGCGGGAATCTGCACGCGGGTCGCGCGTCCGCCGGATGCTCGGCGTCGAGTTGCCGCGGTCATGCCGCGTCGCGAGCGCGCCCCGCGGCAATACGGTGGACGAATGCGTCAGGGGCGCAGAGTCCGGACCACCGAGAACTGACCGATTCATGGCCGTCGTTCCCTCCGCCGCGACCGGGGATCGTGCGGCGATGTCCACGGGGCATCCGTTCCGGTTCCCTCCTCACGCATGCGGTCTCATGACCGCAAGGAAGGAGCGCGACTTCGCAACACGCGGCGAGTCGCGTGCCGTCGTGCCGGCGCACCACGCGCGTGCGACGCTACCGCGCCCCGGAACCGGTCGCGACGGTCTTGATCGTGCGGTAGAGGATGTAGACATCGAGCGCGATCGAGCGGTACTTCACGTAGTAGAAGTCGTGCTCGAGCTTCTCGACGGTGCCCGCGACATCGCTCGCGTACCCGGAGCCGATCTGCGCCCACCCCGTCACGCCCGGTCGCACGAAGTGCCGCAGTCCGTAGAACGGAATCTCCCGCTCGAACTGCGAGACGAAGGCGACCTGCTCCGGACGCGGGCCGACGAGACTCATGTCGCCCTTGAGAATGTTCCAGAGTTGCGGCAATTCGTCGAGCCGCGTGCGGCGCAGCCATCGGCCGACGCGCGTGATGCGGTCGTCGTCCTTCGACGCGAAGCGAGGGCCTTCTCCGGGCGGCTGCACGCGCATCGTGCGGAACTTGACCATGCGGAAGACTCGACCGCCCTGACCGATCCGCTCCTGCCAGAAGAGGGCAGAACCCTTGGAATCGAGGCGGATCGCGATGGCGATCGCCACGAGCAGCGGCAGCACGATCGGCGCCAGGAACAGGCAGATGCCGATGTCCATGAGTCGCTTGAGCGGACCGAAGAGCGGCGGCGGCTCGTGACCGGCGAGATGGATCTCGCTGAAGTGATCGAGCGACACGCGCCCGGTGGCCGCCTCGTACATGCTCGCCGCGTGATAGACCGGAATCTGCCGCATGGCGCAGTCGGCGAGGAAGCGGGTCCATCCCGCGTCCAGGTGCGCGTGCAGGTCCGCCACCACGCCGTCGATCCGCGCGCGATCGCGTCCGTTGCGCGACACGAGCGCACCGAGATCGGGAGACTCCATGTGCAGGAACTTCACGCGCGGCACGTTGGCGAGAATCGCGGTTTCGCCCGCGGGCACGACCGCGAGCGTCATCG
>VGXK01000394.1 GCA_016873355.1 Phycisphaerae bacterium
CTCCTCCTCCAGGCGCCGGCGATCGATCCGCGTGATGCGGGCTCGCCCGTGCGCCTCGTCCGTGTGGATGCCCACCTGCGTCGCGCCGAGGCTCACGCCTTCGACGCCGAGATCGGCAAGCGCCATCGACACGAGCGACACCGAGACGAGTTCCCCGGTCGACATGAGCATGTCGAGCTCGCGCCGGCGCGGGCTCGGCGTCACCTGCTCGGCGAGCGAGATGAGCTCGTCCGTGGAATGGCCCATGGCGCTCACCACCCCCACCACGCGATGCCCTTCCGCCGCGGCGGCCGCGAGACGCATGGCGCAGCGGCGGATGTGATCCGCGTCCTGCACCGAGGTGCCTCCGAACTTCATGACGAGCGTCGACATGGGGGCGAACACTCTACCGGGAAGGCCGCGCCGGCGGACGCCTTTCAGCTCCGCGACTGGGCCTCCTCGCGATCGCGGGCCGCCCGCTCCACGCGCCGCCGCTCCGACTCCTTGAGCAGGCGCTTGCGCACGCGCACGGCGCTCGGGGTGATCTCGACGAGTTCGTCGTCCTCGATGTACTCGAGCGCCATCTCCAGCGACATGATGCGCGGGCTCTTGAGCACCACCGTGGCCTCCTTGTTCGCCTCGCGCATGTTCGAGAAGGGCTTCGTCTTGACCGCGTTCACGACGAGATCGTTGTCGCGGCTGTTCTCGCCGACGACCATTCCCTCGTAGACCGCGTCGCCGGGGCGCACGAACATCACCGCCCGTTCGGAGAGCTGCAACAGGGCGAACGCGGTCGCGGGTCCCGCTTCGTTCGCCACCATCACCCCGTTCTGCCGACGCTTGATCTGCCCGGTGAAGGGTCGATAGCCGGTGAAACTGTGATGCATGACCGCCTCGCCGCCGGTGGCGTTCAGCAGGCGCGTGCGGAAGCCGATGAGCCCGCGCGCGGGAATGTCCGCCTCCACGTGGAAGCGCGTGCCGCGCTGGTCGACCTTGAGCACCTCGGCGCCGCGGCTGCCGAGCAGCTCGAGCGCGGCGCCCATCGACGCCTGATCGGTGTCGAGCGCCAGGCGCTCCCACGGTTCGCAGCGCACGCCGTCGATCTCGCGCTCGATCACCTCGGGCTTGCCCACCGTGATCTCGTAGCCCTCGCGGCGCATGTTCTCGAGCAGCACGCCCAGGTGCAGCAGACCGCGCCCGGACACGCGGAACTCGTCGGCGCTCTCGCCCGGCGCCACGCGCAGCGCCACGTTGCCGCGCAGCTCCTTGTCGAGGCGCTCGCCGATCTGCCGGCTGGTGACGAACTTGCCTTCGCGTCCGCCGAGCGGACCATCGTTGATGCGGAAGACCATGTGCAGCGTGGGTTCGTCCACGCGCACGCGCGGCATGGCCTGCGGCTTCTCCGGATCGGCGATGGTGTCGCCGATCTCGATCGTCGGCAGTCCTTCGACCGCGCAGAGATCCCCCGCTTCGATCAGCGGCACTTCGCGGCGCCCGAGCCCCTCGAAGCGATTCACCTTCTGCACGCGACCCTTCGCGATCGAGCCGTCGGCGCGGCAGATGGCCACGGGCGCGCCCGCGCGCAGCACGCCGCTGAAGACGCGGCCGATGGCGATCCGCCCGACGTACTCGCTCGCGTCGAGGTTCGTCACGAGCATCTGGAGCGGCTTCTCGACCGGCCGCGCGGGCGGCGGCACGCGCTCCCAGATCGACTCGAAGAGTTCGTCCACGCCGCGATCGCGGCGATCGATCGTGCGGGCCGCCCAGCCGCCCCGCCCGGAGGCGTAGAGCACCGGGAAGTCGAGGGCCACGTCGTCGGCGCCGAGATCGACGAGCAGGTCGAAGACCTCGTCGACCACCGCCGACGGCCGCGCGTCGGGCCGATCGCACTTGTTCACGACCACGATCGGCTTGAGCCCGAGCTCGAGCGCCTTGCCGAGCACGAACCGGGTCTGCGGCATCGGCCCTTCGAGCGCGCAGACGAGCAGCAGGCATCCGTCGGCCATGCGCAGCACGCGCTCCACTTCGCCGCCGAAATCGGCGTGGCCGGGCGTGTCGATCACGTTCACGCGCATCGACGCGCCGCGATGCGCGCCGTGCCGGATCGAGTACTCGACCGCGCAGTTCTTGGCGAGGATCGTGATGCCGCGCTCGCGCTCGAGCGGATTCGAGTCGAGCACGCAATCGGCCGCCGCCTGCGAACCCTCGACCGCGCCCGATTGGCGCAGCATGGCGTCGACCAGGGTGGTCTTGCCGTGGTCGACGTGCGCGATGATGGCGATGTTGCGAAGTTCCATGATCGTCCGGTCGGCGCTGCCGAGCGTGCGTGAACGCCGACCGGCGTCCCCGCGGCTCAGAGCCCGTAGATCGGAAGCAGTTTCGACTCCAGGTGTCGCATGAACGGCGCCGCCGACAGCGGCGCACCCGTCACATGCCTGCAGAGATCCTCCGGCAGGAAGCGGCGGCCGTGGGCGTGAATGCGCTCGTTGAGCCATCGCAGCAGCGGCGCGAATTCTCCGCGGGCGAACCCCTCCTCGACGCCCGGCAGATCCTGTCGCGCCTTCTCGAAGAACTGCGCCGCGTAGAGCGTGCCGAGCGTGTAGGTCGGGAAGTAGCCGATCGCGCCCATGCTCCAGTGAACGTCCTGCAGGCAGCCGCGCCGATCGTCCGGCACCTTCACGCCCACCACCTCCTTGTAGAGGCGATTCCACTCCGCGGGCAGGTCCGCCACCGCCAGCGTGCCG
>VGXK01000395.1 GCA_016873355.1 Phycisphaerae bacterium
GATCCTCACGGGTCGCTCGTACGCGGCGAGTGCGCTGCTCGCGGCGGAGCACGGGGCGTTCGCGGGCTACCTCGAGAATCGCGAGGCGATGCTCCGGGTGATCCGGAATCATCGCCGCGCCGCCCACGGCATCTCGCGAGACTCCGGGGAGTGGGAGTCGCTGCACACCCGGCCGGTGCCGATCGATCACGCCGTCTTCGGCTCGAGCCGCATGACGATCGCGAACGCCGACCGCGTGCTCTCGCACGCCACGACCGCGTGGGACGACGCGCTCCAGTTCGGCGTCAAGTTCGGCTACCGGAATGCCCAGGTGACGGTGATCGCGCCGACGGGCACGATCGGCCTGCTCATGGATTGCGATACGACGGGCGTGGAGCCCGACTTCGCGCTCACGAAGTTCAAGAAGCTCGCCGGCGGCGGCCACTTCAAGATCGCGAATCAGAGCCTGAGGCCGGCGCTTCGCGCGCTCGGCTACTCCGCCGAGCAGAGCGACGAGATGCTCGAGCACGTGATGGGCTCGCTGAGCCTCGACGAGCCGATGCCGTCGCGCGACGGCGCGATGCCCGACGCGCGGATCGCGCCCGACGGCGAAGGCTCGTTCCGAAGCTGGCTGCTCGAGAACGGCTTCACCGGCGACGAGCTCGTGCAGATCGAGAATCAGCTTCCCACCGTCTTCGAGCTGCGATTCGCCTTCGGCGCCTGGAACCTTCCCGAGCGCGTGCTGCGAGCGCACGGCACGGACGCGGCCAGGGCTCGCGCGAATCCGAACTTCGACGGGCTGCGCCTGCTGGGACTCACGCGGCGCCAGATCCAGGCGCTCGATCGCCGCATCTGCGGCACGCAGACGGTCGAAGGCGCGCCGCACATCAAGGAGAAGCACCTGCCCGTCTTCGACTGCGCGAATCGATGCGGTCCCGAGGGACGGCGCTTCATCGCGCCGGAAGGACACATCCGCATGATGGCGGCGGCGCAACCGTTCATCTCGGGCGCCATCTCCAAGACGATCAACCTGCCGAACGAAGCGAGCGTCGAGGAGATCGGCCGCTGCTACATGCTGAGCTGGGAGCTCGCGCTGAAGGCGAACGCGCTCTATCGCGACGGCTGCAAGCTCAGCCAGCCGCTCTCGGCCAAGAGCGATTCCGTCGAGCGCGACGATGAGGATCTCGACGGTCTCGAGGGCGCCGACCCGGGGGAAGCGGAGGCCGCATCGGTTTCGGCGGCCTTCGACCCGGATCGAGCGCCTGCATCGGCGGAAGCTGCGACCTCGACCTCGACGACCTCATCCGGGTCGATCCCCCCGGCGAGCGCGAGCGGCAACCTCGGACCGGCGGGCATGACCGCGGCGCGTGATGCGAACGACGCGAGCAGCACGGCGGACGATCCGCACTTCGTCGAGCGCATCGTCGAGCGCGTGGTCGAGCGCGTGATCGAGCGCCCCATGCGCCGCCGACTTCCCGAGACTCGCGGCAGCATCACCCACAAGTTCAACGTGGCCGGCCACGAGGGATACCTGATCGTGGGGCTCTATGAGGATGCTCGCCCGGGCGAACTCTTCATCACGATGGCGAAGGAAGGCTCCACGATCGGCGGCCTCATGGACTCGCTCGGCACCGCCATCAGCGTGGCGCTCCAGTACGGCGTGCCCGTCGAGAGCCTCGTCACCAAGTTCGCGCATCAGCGATTCGAGCCGATGGGCATGACGACGAACTCGGACATCCCCTTCGCCAAGAGTCTCGTCGACTACATCTTCCGGTGGATGGGAATGCAGTTCGTTCCCGGATACCGCGAGCAGAACGCGCCGGTGCGAAGCGCCGGCACCGCACGGACGGGCGTGATGGATCACGCCCCGTCGATTCCAACCGTCACGGAGGACACTTCATGGCATCGAGTTCGCGTGCCAGGGAACGATGGATCGGAACCCGCGCACCCCGCCGCCGCCGTCGCGCCGACGACGGGCGCGAGCCCGAACCCCGCTCGGACGCTTTCGGGCGTCTCCGCCGTCGAGATGATCGACGATTCGCATGGGGCGACGGTGATCGAACGGAGCTCGAGGAGCGTGCGCGTCGAGTTCGAGCAGGGCGTCGTCGTGCAACGAAGCAACGCGCTTGATCAGAGCAACTCCGCCCTCATGGGCGATGCGCCGGCGTGCGATCACTGCGGCGCGATCACGGTGCGGAACGGAACCTGTTACCGCTGTTTGAACTGCGGTCAGAGCATGGGCTGCAGTTGACGAAGCAGCCGTCTTGATCATGGAGCCGCGCGTGCGGCTCCTCGGAAACACGGAGTCGCGCGTGCGGCTCCACCGAACACCCGCGCGGCCAGCGTCGCTCCGACGGCCGTTGCGGGAAGAACTCGCGATGGGAGCGGACCACGGAGGAAGTCGGTCGGCACTGGAAGGAACTGGAGCCTGGTCGGGCGAGCACGGAGTCAGCGAAAGCCCGATCCCTCGGCGGCGAATCGCCCACCAGCTCGCCGCTGGACCCGGAACGAGCGTACGGGTCCGCTCGAGGTGGCCTGGTTCCTCCGCTCCCTCCCATCGCGAGGTTCGTTTGCGTCCGTTGCCTTTTCCTCCCCCCCGCTGAGCACGGCTCGGTCGTGCCGGCGGGGGACTTCTTTTAGAGCGGTTCCTCCTCATTCGTAGCGATCTGGCGGGCTGCGACTTCGTGTGGCATCGTCGGGCTCCATCGGCGGATCCTCAAGATCCGCCTGCTTCGCC
>VGXK01000396.1 GCA_016873355.1 Phycisphaerae bacterium
CGCATGGCTCGAAGCGGCGCCACGGCGATCGCGATCACGAGCGGCAAGGGCGGCGTGGGCAAGAGCAATCTCTCCGTGAATCTCGCCATCGCACTTGCCCGGCACGGTCAGCGCGTGGCGCTCGTCGACGCCGACCTGGGGCTTGCGAACGCCGACGTGCTTTGCGGCGTGCAGCCGCTCGCCACGCTCGAACAGTGTCTCTCGCTGCGTCGACCGCTGCTCGAGTGCGCGGTCGAGGTGTCGAGCGGGTTCCACCTCGTTCCGGGGGCGAGCGGGGTGGCGCGGCTCGCGGACATGGATCCGTCGGATCGCTCCTGGCTGCTCGGCGAACTTGCGTCGCTCGCCGCAGGCCACGACTGGCTCATCATCGACACCGGCGCGGGAATCGGCGCGAACACGGTGTCGTTCGCGGCGGCCGCCGATCGCGTGCTCGTGGTGACCACGCCCGAACCGCCGTCGATGGCGGACGCCTACGGCATGATCAAGACGCTCGCGCCCAGGACCGAGCCGCGGACGGTCGAACTCGTGGTCAACCAGGCTCGAGACGACGAGGACGCCCAGGGCGTCTGGATGCGCCTCGACCGCGTGAGCCGCGCGTTCCTGACGAGATCGCTTCCGCTTGCGGGCTGGATTCCGCACGATCCCTCGCTTCCGCAGGCGGTTCGGCGACGCATTCCGCTGCTTCGCCAATCGCCGGGATGCCCGTCGGCGCGGCGCATCCTTCGTCTTGCGGAACGACTGGTGGAAGGCGACGCACGCTGCTCGCCGACCACCGGTTCGAAGGGCGAGGATGCCGCCGCAGGCGCCGGGGCTCGCTGGGGAGGGGCGTCCGCGGAAGGGCAGAATCATCGAGCGAATGCTCGGGGCGGTTTCCTTGGTCGACTCTCTCGACTCCTGGTGGGAGCCAGCGACGGATGAGCGAACGACCGGACTCATGCCGCTTCGGATCGAGCATCGCATGAGCGATCGGCCGCCACCGGTCCGAGCGTTCGCAAGTGCCGTGGCTGCGGTGTTTGCGCTCCTCTGCTTCGTCGTGGCGATCGCGTCGGGAACGATCTCGGGATCGCCGGCGGAATCGGTGCTGCTGCAGGCGCTCGTGTGGCTCGTCGCGGGGTGGCCGATCGGCTGGATCGCCGCACGAATCGTGCTTTCGCAGTTCGGCGACGAGCCGTCGCAGCGCGGCGCGGCGGCGGGCGCATCGTCCGGCGAGGAAGTCCGCGCCGACGGCGATTCGTCGATCGGCGCCGGCCAGCACGCGACGCACGCTCGCGGAGCGAATCCGAATCCGACCGTCGCGCAAGGAGCCGATACGGTCGCCCGCGCGCGCCGCGCACTCGCGACGACCGGACCCGAAGAGAACCCGACCGTGCGGCAGGAAGTGCGCTCGCGAGCGCGTTCGACCTGACCCGACCCGCGCGAAGCGAATGACCTGTACTTGCGTTCCGCAATTGCCGCCCCATATATTCCCGTCGCCTGAACTCGTCGTCATGGATCGACGACAGTTGAGGCGCGAGCCCCTCTCGTGGGGTTCTCCGCGAGCGCGTCGCATGGCGCGCACGCACGGCGACGAGTCAGGGAGCGACCACATGCCCAAGACGATTGAACGATCGGCGCAGCGGGTGCGAAGCGGCGCGGCTGGCGCGGTGATTGCGCCTCGCGGCCGAGGCTCTTCCAAGGTGCAGGTCGGCCGAGCCGCCCCGGCGAGGAACGGTACGGCGGCCGCCCGCAACGGCGCTGCGGCGAATCGGCTCGCGAACGCACCGGCGCCCGGCCGTCGATCGGCGGCGGCCGAGCCGCCGACGACCGCGGACCTCTGGAAGCGGCTGCGTCGTGCGAGCGACGAGAAGCCTTCGCCCGCGTCGGAGGCCAGGCGCACGGAGCTGCGGAACCAGCTCATCGAGCGCTTCTACGACATCGTGCGCTTCACCGCAGAGCGGATGCGGCTGCGTCTGCCGGCGGAAGTGGAGCTCGATGATCTCATGTCCGCGGGCCTGTTCGGCCTCATGGACGCCATCGACGCGTTCGACCCCTCTCGCGGCGTCAAGTTCGAGACCTACTGCACGCAGCGCGTGCACGGAGCGATCGTGGACGAGCTCCGCAGCATGGACTGGGTGCCGCGCCTCGTGCGTTCGCGCACGGCCAAGGTCGAGCGTGCCCGCAAGCAGATCGAGATGTCGATCGGCCGCAAGCCGACCGACGCGGAACTCGCCGAAAAGCTCGGCGCCAACGGCGAGGAGTTCACCAAGCTCACGCGCGATTCGCGTCCCGTGGGCGTGGTCAGCCTCAACCGGAAGTTCTTCGAGACCGACTCCAATCGCGACGTGCGCGAGATCGATGTGATCCGCGACCTCCGCCAGCAGAACCCGATGGAGCTGCTCCAGCGCGACGACCTGCGCGTGCTGCTCACCAAGGGCTTCTCGCGCGCCGAGCGTCTCATCCTCATCCTGTACTACGAGGAGGAGATGACCATGAAGGAGATCGGCGCCACGCTGAATCTCTCCGAGAGTCGCGTGAGCCAGATGCACTCCTCGATCCTGGCGCGGCTCCGCGCCCAGATCGCGCATCGGCTCAAGGAGATTTAGAGCGGTTCCTCCTCATTCGTGGCGATCTGGCGGGCTGCGACATCGTGTGGCGTTGTCGCCGTCGGCTCGGCGGGTCCTTTGGACCCTACCTCGCCTCGGCTCCTGGCCACACTCGTCTCGCCA
>VGXK01000397.1 GCA_016873355.1 Phycisphaerae bacterium
CAGCATCCCCGACAGCCCGGCGACCGACATCAACAACGCAGGCACGATCGTCGGGTACAGCGGAGGCATTCCGTATGTGCTCAAGGACGGAGCGACGACCACGATCAATGTTGCACCATTCCCGTGGGGGTTTGCATCCCGCATCGCGGCGAGCGGCGTGGTGACCGGCTGGGCCGGCAACGAGAACACCACGGGCCGTGCATTTCGGTGGACGAGCGCCGATCCTGAGTTCCTCGATCCGGTCCCGGGCTACACGGCGACGATCGGCTATGGCGTCAACAGTTCCGGGGCCGTTGTGGGCGCGTCGAGAATCGTCATCAGCGGTCAGATCTACACCTACCCGACGCTCTGGATCGACGATGCTCCGATCGCCTTGCCGCTGTTGCCCGGCTATTCCACCGGCTACGCGTATTGCATCAACGACGCGGGAATCATCGGCGGCTGGATCTTTGGTGCCGGCAGCCAATTCCCGGGCAAGTCGGTCATCTGGATCGACGGCGAGGTTCAAGCGCTGGCGGATCTGCTGTTGCCGCCATCGCCTTCGATGGGTCCACCGGTCGCGATCAATGTGGCTGGGCAGATTCTTTCGGGCGGCGGCCCGAAAGTCGCGTCGCCGACATTCATCTCGCCTGCCGACCTCGACGGCGACTGCTCGATCGACGGCGACGACCTCGGCGTGTTGCTCGCGTCGTGGGGCTCGCCCGACTTCGACCCTCGCAGCGACTTCAACGGCGACGGCGTGGTCGACGGCTTCGACCTCGGCACGCTGCTCGGCGAGTGGACCGCGGTCAAGTAGCGTGCGCTGCTTGCGTGCCGAGTGATCGTCGCCGCGAGTCGGCCGACGCGCGGCGCCGTCGATTCACGCAGGCTTCGGCGCCGAGACCGGCAGTCGCTCGAGCACCCGATCGATCAGGCCGTATTCGGCCATCTCGGCGGCGGTGAGCCACTTGTTGCGCTCGCAATCCTCGGCGATGCGCTCGCGCGTCTGGCCCGTCGCCTTCGCATAGAGGTCGTAGATCGTCTCGCGCATGCGGAGAATGTGCTTCGCCTCGATCTCGAGATCGGTGGCCTGGCCCTCGAGCACGCCGGCGATCAGCGGCTGATGCATGAGGTTCTCCGCGTTCGGCAGCGCGAAGCGCCGGCCCCGCGCGCCGCAGCAGGCGATGACCGAGCCCATGCTCGCAGCCTGGCCGATGATGTAGGTCGCTACGTCGCAGGGAACGAAGTTCATCGTGTCGACGATGCCGAGTCCCGCCGTGACGCTCCCGCCCGGGCTGTTCACGTAGAGGCTGATCTCCGCCTTCGGATCCTCGTTTGCCAGGAAGAGCAGCTGCGCGATCACCAGGTTCGCCATCTGATCCGACACCGGTCCGCCGATGAAGATGATGCGATCGGTGAGGAGGCGGGAGTAGATGTCGTAGGCGCGCTCGCCGCGGCCGGTCTTCTCGATGACGATGGGGACGAGGGTCATGATTCGTGCTCGTGCTGGGGACGAAGGGGCGGCGCCGTCACTTCTTCGGCGTCTTGTCGGGGAAGGAGGCGATCTCGTCGACGAGTCCGTAGCTCCTGGCCTCTTCGGCGGAGAAGAACTTGTCGCGCTCGCCGTCCTTCGCGATGCGCTCCATCGGCTGCCCGGTGTGCCGCGAGAGGATCTCGTTGAGCTTCCGCTTGTCCTTGATGATCTGCTCCGCCTGGATCTGGATGTCGGTGGTCTGCCCGCCGACGCCGCCCCAGGGCTGGTGGATCATCACCTTCGCGTGCGGCAGGATGAAGCGCTTGCCGGGATGCCCCGCCGCCAGCAGCAGCGCGCCGCCCGAGTACGCGCGGCCGATGCAGTAGGTGGCCACTTCGCTCGTCAGGAACTGCATCGTGTCGTAGATCGCCAGCGTGTCGTCGACGTTGCCGCCGGGACTGTTGATGTAGAAGTTGATGTCCTGGCCGCGCTTCTGGTTCTCCAGATAGAGCATCTGCATCATCACGCGCGCCGCCGAGCTGTAGCTGATTTCGCCGATGAGGAAGACGACTCGATTTTCGAGCAGGAGCTCGTCGATCGTCATCTCGCGCGTGCGCTGGTAGGTGATGGCGTTGCGCACCGGCGTCGGCAGCGCGGCGAGGTCGTCGATCGGGTGCATGGGGGCGCGGATCATAATCACTCCTCGAAGCGGATGCCGACGTCGCCGTCGGGCAGCGGGCGCGGCGCATGCGTGCGCTCCGAGTCGAGATCGGTCGAATGCGCGGGCAGGATGAGCGTCATTCTCGTTCCGCCTTCCGGCGGCGCCTCATGGACCACCGCGCCGCCGTGCTGGAGCGCGAGTTTGCGCGTGACGGCGAGTCCGAGGCCGGTGCCTCGCTGACCCTTCGTGCTCGCGAAGGGAACGAAGAGGTGCGCGAGCTGTTCGGGCGGCACGCCGGGCCCGTCGTCTTCGACGGTGATCTCGCAGCGCGGGCCGGTGGCGGCGCGAGGATCGGCGTCGGCGCCTGCGGCGGGATCGTCGGGTTTCGCCGCCGCGCCGGGCACGAAGCGCGTGCGCATCGTGACGACGCCGGTGCGATCGGGCGCCGCCTCCACGGCGTTCGACGCGAGATTCACGAGCGCCTGGTGGATTGCGCTCGCGTCGAAGGGAACGGGCGGCATGTCGGGATCGAGGTCGAGCTCGAGCCGGATGCGCTTGCGACGACACGCGGCGGTGAGCAGTTCCGCC
>VGXK01000398.1 GCA_016873355.1 Phycisphaerae bacterium
CCGGACCCGCCGGCTCGGGCGGAGCCGCTCGCGTCGCAGCCGCCGAGCGCGAGCAGCGCCGCGGCGAACGCAACGATGGAAGCGCCGGTCCGACCGGCGATCAGCTGACGGCGCCGCCTACGAGCGTCAGCTTGACTTGCTTGATACTGAGATCGGTGACGCCGTCGGGACCCTCGAGCCGGATCATCTTGGGCACCTTGATGGACGATTCCGTCTGCCATTCAAGGATGGTACTTTGCCCGGAGATCACGATGTCGCGCACCACGTTCGTTTCGTAGCCGACGGGGAGATTCGTGGCGGCATCGAGGTAGAGCTTGCCCGATTGCAGGCCCGGAAGCCGAGGCTTTGCGAGCACGAGGGCGTTGCACGCCACTCCGCCGTAGACGGCGGGCTCGACGCGCTCGATCTCCTCGAACTGACCAAGCGCCGTCAACATCGGATTCCACATGTCCGCCACGCGCTTCAGCGTGGCGAGCGTTTCGTCGGAGGCCTCGAACTCCTGCGTGCCGTTCTTGTCGATCGCGCTGATCGTGCTCGACTTGGCGGGAATGCTGATCGTCACTTCCTCCTTCGGGCTCTTGGAGTTCAGGCACTCCACGGTGCGGATGATGCGAGCGGACCCGTCGTTGCCGGCCGAGATCTCCAGATCCATCTTCACCGCGGGGTTCTCGAACTCGAAGGTCGCGTCGACGCGCGAGATCTTGGTGAGGTTATCCGTGCCGCCCATCGCCACGAACGCAAGGTTCGTCCAGGTCTTGGTCAGGGCCGTGACCTTGGCCGGCTTCGAGAAGAGCGGCGTGGGGACCGTCGCCAGCACGTCCGCCGGAGTGCCGCCGCCTTTGCCTCCGCCGACGAGCTGGAGCGGAGCCGAGGCGGTCGATGAGGCGGAGAGGGCGATCACCGAGAAGGTGATCGTTCCAAGAGCGAATGCGAGTCGACGAAGTGAGGTCATGAGAGACTCCGAAGGAGTGTCAGTGTTCGTTTCGGACCGGCACTTGCAGGTCCCCGTTCAAGTGCCATCGGCCGGAGCGGCGTCTCGATCGACGCCGTTCCGCCGACGGCCCTCCGCGCCGATCCGCACGCATCGATCCTCGGCGCTGGAACGCCTGGACCGAGCGTGCGGCCGGCGCGGATGCGTGCGATCGTCACGATCCTGCCGCCGCCGCCGCGAGCAGCGCCTGGACGTCGGCGGGCACTTCGAAGGTCTCGGCAGGCACCGCGTCGAAGCTGATCTGCGAGAAGGTCAGCGAACTCGAGCCGGTCTGTCCCTCGACCTCGATGCGTCGCGGAACCATGATTCCGTTCACGAGCTGCCACTCGACGATTCGCGCGATGCCGCTCACCAGCATGCCGGCCGAGGTCGCGGTTTCCTGGCCGAGCGGAAGGCCCGTCTCGTCGTCGAAGAAGATGAACGCCTGCTGAAGGCCCTGCGACTTCGGCGAACTGAAGCACAGCTTGGCGCACGGACGGCCCGAGAAGACGGCGGCGCCTTCGTGCGCCACGCTCTCGAATTGGCCGAGGCCGCTGCGCACGATGTTCCAGAGATCGCCCGCGCGCTCGACGCTGATCGACACGGCCTCGGGCATCAGGCGCACGCCGCCGTCGTCGAGATTGCGGGCCCATCCGTTCGTGCGATTCGTGATGAGTTCCTGGCGTCCGCTCGGCTGCTCGGTTCCGGGCGGCAGCAGCGACTGCTCGATGCGCACGCCGCCGCTCTTGGACGCGGCGACCTTCATCGACAGCGAGCCCTGCTGATTCTCCATCACGCAGTCGAAGCTCACGTTCGCCACGCTCGTGATGGCGGCGGCGCCGCCCATGGCGAGCATCGCGCGGTCGATGACCTCCTGCGCGGCGGACGAGATCCCGCCGGGTGGGGCAGGCTCGCCGTCGGCGAGGCAGGGCGACGCGGCCAGGAGCAGCGCGGTGAACGTCGCAAGGGCGGGAAGGAAACGATTGGATCGCGACACGATGAACCCCTTTCGGCCTCCAGGTCGATCGGCGAGGATCGACCGCCTTCACGGGTCCGATGCCGGGAGCGGGCGGGCAACGATTCCGGTTCGGGGCGGGACTGCGGGGCCCGCACAGGCGTACCCCGCGGGGGTTCTAGACCATCCGTTCATCCGGATGAAAGGTTGAAAGTGGTCCGGAGCCGAGATACCCTTCGGCCGTGACCCACGCTCCGACGCCGCCCGCCCGCTCCGAGCCGACCGTCCGGCGCGCCTCGAGGCCGCGGTTGCTCGACGCGATGGCCCGACGCGTGCTCGTCGTCGACGGGGCGATGGGCACCTCGATCCATTCGTGCCCGACCTGCCGTCACGAGGACTACCTGGGTCGCGAGAACTGCACGGACATCCTCGTGCGATCGCGCCCGGACGTGATCCGCGGAATCCACGAGTCGTTCCTCGAGGTCGGCGCCGACGTCGTCGAAACCGACACCTTCGGCGCGAATCGGCTCGTGGCCGCCGAGTTCGACGAAGAGCTCGTCTCGTGGGTGCCGGAGCTCAATCGCCGCGCGGCCGAGATCGCGCGCGAGGCGTGCGATCGATACGCGACCCCGGAGCGGCCCCGCTTCGTCGTGGGAAGCATGGGCCCCGGCACGAAGCTCGTCACGCTCGGCAACACGGACTGGCCGACGATGCTCGCGAGCTATCGCGAGCAGGCGGCGGCGCTGCTCGAGGGC
>VGXK01000399.1 GCA_016873355.1 Phycisphaerae bacterium
TGCCGCCGCCCGGAGCCGCCCCGAGGGACCGCTTCGGCGCTGATTCGCCGTTGGTGGCAACCGACGGCCGTTTCTGGCAGAATGCCCGACTCGCCGCGTGGCCGCTGGCATGTCGCCAGGGCACGAATCGCTGGGCGCCGCGGCACGCCCTAACTCTCGAAGGACAGCGACCATGGCCAAGTCCCGGATCGAACTGCTGCTCAACCGCAATGTCGAGAACCTCGGCATCGTCGGCGATGTCGTGCGCGTGAAGGCGGGCTTCGCGCGGAACTACCTTTTGCCGCACCAGATCGCCGAGCATCCCACGCCGGAGAAGATCGAGGCGCTCAAGGATGCTCGCGCGAAGGCGCAGGCGGAGCTCGCCAAGCTGCGAACCGAACGCGAGGCGCTCATCGGGCGGCTCGAAGGCGTCACGATCAAGCTCATTCGAAGCTGCAACGACCAGGGCGTGCTCTACGGCGCGGTCAGTCAGCGCGACATCTCCGATCAGCTCGTGGCCGACGGTTACGGCGTCGACACGCGAGCCGTGCGCCTGAGCGCGCCGATCCGTCGAGTGGGCACCTACCACTGCGTGATCCAGTTCGATCGCGAACTGCGGTCGGAGATTCACATCGAGGTCCTGCCCGACCGCACCATCGAGGCGCTCACGCAGCAGCAGGCTGCCGAGAGCGCGGCAGCCCAGGCTCCCGCCGAAGCGTCCGAAGGCGGCGACGAAGGCGAGAACGCGGAGGAGGCCGGCAAGGGCGCCCGAGGCCGAGGCTCCAAGGGCAAGGAATCCCGCGATTCCGACGCCGGCGGCAAGGAGTCACGAGGCAAGGATCGGGAGGGCGCACCGCGGGAAGCTCGCGGCAAGGATGCAGGCGGCAAGGAGGCCAAGTCGAAGGACGACGCGGGTGCCGGCGGCAAGCGGGACAAGGGCGCGAAAGTCGAGTCGCAGGGCCGACCGGGCCGATGAGGCCTGACGCCGACGGGGATCGGCCCCGTCCCGATGACTGCCTGAAGATCTTCGTGGGAGGCACGGAGCATCCTGCGGATCGGTGTCGTGACGACCTCACGGACGAGGTGCCACTCATGTCGACGGTGATTCTGCGGCGAGACGTCCTTCCGGAGACCCGCCGCTCGCTCACGCACAAGTTCCTGATCGGCACGCACGAGGGCTACCTGACCGTGGGCCTCTTTCCCGACGGTCGCCCCGGCGAGATCTTCCTCAAGATGAGCAAGGAGGGGTCGACGCTCTCGGGACTGCTCCAGGGCTTCTGCCGCGCCTTCAGCCTGGCTCTACAACACGGGCTCTCGGTTCGAGACGCCGCGGAGCGCTTCCGCGGCATGCGCTTCGAACCGAGCGGCCCGACGAACAATCCGCGCATTCCCGAGGCATCGAGCATTCTCGACTACGTGGCGCGCTATCTGCAGCTTCACTTCGTGCCCGAGGAGTGGGTGCCGGAGGTGGGCGGCGGTGTTCCCCGCGGCACCATCGGCGGCAGCGCGTCGACGCCGCGCGGAAGCGCGCCGCCGGAGCGGCCGTTCGCGTCCGGGGCCGACTAGCGGCCGCGCCTTCGCACCACCGGCGTGACGCGATGAAGGCGCCGCACCCACCCGAATCCCGCGGCGCCCGGAACGCATGAACGCCGACTCCCGTTCGGCCCGCGCCGGCGTGCTCTACGCGCTCGGAGCCTACGGCTGGTGGGGCTTCGTCGGCCCGCTCTACTTCCGCTCGGTCGACTGGATACCGGCGTGGGTCATCGCGTCGCATCGCGTGTTCTGGTCGATCGCCGTGCTCGCGGTGCTCGTGGTGCTCGGAGGCCAGCTTCCGCAGGTGGCGGCGGCGCTCGCGAAGCCTCGCATCCGCGCGTGGCTGCTGCTCACGACCGTGCTGCTCGGCATCAACTGGTTCGTCTTCATCGTGGCGGTCGCGTCGCATCGGCTCGTCGAGTCGAGCATCGGCTACTTCATCAGCCCGCTCGTGACGGTCATGCTCGGCGTGATCTTCCTGCGGGAGCGCCTGCGGCGCGCCCAGGTCGCGGCGGTGCTGATCGCCGGCGCCGGGCTCGTCGTGCTCGCGATCTCGCGCGAGGTGGCGGCGCAGGGCTTCCCGTGGATTCCGATCGTGCTGCCGCTCTCCTTCGGCGCGTACGGGCTGGTCCGCAAGCAGCTCGCGGTGGCGCCGCTTGCGGGGCTGGCCATCGAGACGGCGCTGCTGGCGATACCCGGAGCGATCGCGGTGGCGTGGTTCCACTCCGTCTCGTCGATCGACCGCATCAACGACGGCGGCACCTGGCTCCTGCTTTCGCTCTCGGGCGTGGTCACCACGCTGCCGATGCTCTGGTTCGTGGCCGCCGCGAAGCGGCTCACGCTCACCACGCTCGGGTTCCTTCAGTTCCTCTCCCCCGCCCTGCAGCTGCTCGTGGCGGTGATGCTCTTCGGCGAACCGTTCACGCCGGGCATCGCGGCGGCCCTGCTGCTCATCGCCGCGGGCGTGACGATCGACCTCGCCGTGACGACGCGGCGCACGCTCGCGGCCCGCGGAGTCGTGCCCTAGAGCGGTGACGACTCAGGCGTAGCGAGCTGGCGTTGGCGAGACGAGTGTGGCAAGGAGCCGAGGCGAGGTAGGGTCCAAAGGACCCGCCGAGCCGACGGCGACGACGCCACACGAAGTCG
>VGXK01000400.1 GCA_016873355.1 Phycisphaerae bacterium
CCTTCGATCGACGCGCGCGGTTCAATGTCTCGAATCGATGCATCCGGCGGGCGTTTTCTGCGGAAGCGACTTGAGCCCGCCGTCGGCGCGGGTCATAATCCGGCATCTCGCGAATAATCGGGCTTCCAGACGCCGGGAAACCGTTTTTGGGACTCATCCAGGCCCGACGCTTGAACCATCTGCTCCGGGAACTGATTGTTGTGTCGTCGAGGGCTGGACACGATGAACAGCCCGCATATCTCAGAAGGACCAGCATGAACAGCAGGAAGAACGGATCGGCTCGAATCTGGCTCGTGGCGCCCGTGGCATCGGCCATCTGCGTGCTCGCACCGCTGTCGTCGGCGCAGGAAGCGCCCTCGTCGTCGGTCGCCGCCGTCGCCGCGACGCCGGAGGTCATCCCGCTCCGGGCGATCGTCATGGACGTCGCCGGCAAGGCTCGTTGGCGAGCCTCGGCGTCCGGGTCGTGGAAGGGCGCCGAAGTCAACGATCTGCTCGACCCCGGCGCGGAGGTCCAGACCGGAACCGATTCGCGCGTGACGCTTCGTGTCGGCAAGAACGCCACCGTGCTCGTCGACCAGAACACCGTCTTCCGCATTCCGGAGATCGTGCAGGACGGCGAGACGCTGCGCACCGTCGCGGCAGTGCAGCGCGGCCGAGTGGACATGAAGGTCGACCACCTCGGCCTCCAGAACGACTTCAAGGTGAGCACGCCGAGCACCACGCTCGCGGTCAAGGGCACCGATCTCGCGGTGAGCGAGGGAAGCCTGATGGGCTTCGAGGTTTTCGGCGCCCGCACGAACGCGATGAATGCGATCGAGCTCAAGTACGCGCTGAGCAACCTCAAGTACTTCCTTTCCGGCGCGGCGGCGAGCTCCAGCCGACTCCAGGACCCCGTTCAGAAGGCGTGGCTCAACACGCTGGGCCCACCTGCGATCGCGGGACTGCTCAGCTCGCTCGCCGAGCAGGAGCAGAAGGCGAGCCAGGGATTCACGAATTCCGAGGGCGCCACGAACACCGGCAGTTCCGCGAGCCGATTGAGCGAAGCGAAGACCGAGACGCGCGGAACGACGGGCACCGCGCTCACCGAAGCGCAGCTCGACAGCTACGCCGCTCGGGCGGTCGACGCCGAGCAGGCCGCCGCCGGTCTTCGCGACGTGTGGGTCACCGGTCGCCGGCTCGCGATCGACTTCCGCGCGCTCGCACAGCAGCGCGGCGTCCTGGCGAAGTCGGCCTACGACGCGCACGTGGCGGCGGTGAACGCGGCGCAGGTCGCGGCGCTCGAGGCCGGCGTGCAGCTCGGCATCGCGAACGCCGAGAAGAACGGCGCCGCGGCCGATCACGTCGCGGCGAACCAGCAGCTCGACCAGGTCGTCGCGGACATCGAGGCGCACAAGTACGAGTCCGCCGAGCTCGGCACCGATGAGGCGAACTCGCTGATCGACTCGGCCGGCGCGCACGCCGATGCGTCGGCGGCTGCGGCGCTCGCGGCGATGATGCAGTCCGCGGCGGCGAGCGAGGCGAGCACCGCCAGCACCAATGCGATCCAGAAGTACTTCGTGGCGCTGGGCCTGACGATCCAGGCCGCGAACGGCTCCAACAGCGCTTCCGTGATCACGAAGGCCGCGTCGGACCTCTGCGCCCAGTTCGCGGCGCTCTCGCAGCACTTCGCGGATCTCTCCACGCGTGGCGGCGCCTTCCAGGCGGCCGCGAATGCGCATGCGCTGGCGAATGCCGCGGCGAACTCAGCCGTCGTCGCGCTGAACGCACGCAACCAGGCTCTCCAGGCGGCGCAGCTCGCGTCCACCTACGCCCAGATGATCCTCTTCACGGCGGCCGCCGAGGCGGCCCAGCAGGCGCTCGACCACGCGAATGCGGCGGCCGACGCCGCGGCGATCGCGGCGGCGGAAGCGGAGCTCGCGGCGGCGCTGCGGACCGAGTACGCGGTGCTTGCGGCGGAACGGGCGCTTGCGCAGGAGATCAACGCGGCGAATGCCGCCGGTCTCGCCGTCGACTTCAGGAACCTCGCGCTGCAGAAGGAAGTCGAGGCCGGCCTGGCCAAGGACGCGCACAACGCGGCGGTGGCCGACGCGCAGGCAGCGGCGGATGCCGCGTCCGCGGCGCTTCAGTCGGCGATCCTCGCACGGGACGAGACGGCGAGCCACCTTGGGGCGGCCGTGGCCGCTGCGAGCAACGCGGCAGCGTCCATGGCGCAGGGATCCGATCAGGCTCTGCTCGTCGACGCACCGGCGTTCGTCTCCGAATCGCAGCAGCAGGCGAACCTGGCCGACGGGTCCGCCACCGCGGCCGAAGGCTTCCGCGATGCGGCCGAGACCGCCAAGAACTTCGCGATCGATCACTCGATGAGCGCCGAGCAGGCAGGGAATCAGTTCCTCGCGGCGGTCGAGGCGGCGAACAAGGCTGCGGCGGATGCGAGCTCGCAAAGCGATATCGCCAAGACCGCATCGGATCTGGCGGCGGCCTACGCGCAGCTTGCGTGGACGCTTTCCCAGGCGGCCGGCACCGACGAAGCGTCCATGGCGGCGGTCAATGCCGCGACCTCCGCGTACAACGCGGGGCAGCACGCGCTTGCGGCGATGCTCGCCCGCGACATGGCACTCTCGGCGGCGGACGCGGCGACCTCGCTCGGAGAGA
>VGXK01000401.1 GCA_016873355.1 Phycisphaerae bacterium
CGATCGATTCGACCGAGTAGCGCACGCCCGGGCCGACGCTTCCGCGCACCGTGCGCACCATCGACGCGGGCCCCTTGCCGTCGGGATCCGGCTTCGACTCGACGCGGATGTCGACGAGGCCCGCCGCCGCCGCCGCTCGCGTCACCGCGCCGGTGAGATCCTTCGGTCCGTTCTTGCCGCTCGACTCCTCGGCGCTCGCCGTGAGCTCGAACTTCTCGCCGTCGAGCTCGATCAGCTCCGCCTCGAGCGCCGAGTGCTCCGAGAGCCACTTGAGGCGCGCCGCGCGATTCGGCACTCGCCCGCGCTCGTCCGGCGTCGTCTCGAATTCGAGCCACGCCGGGCCGAGCGACGCCGCGAGATCGAGCCGGAAGGTCATCTCCGCGTCGATCTCCCAGCGCTCGTCGGGAACGAACGCGCGGATCTCGCGTTCCCGCTCCACGATCAGCCGCAGGGCCACGCTCTGCACGCGGCCGGCGCTCGTGCCGCGCGCCACCTTCTTCCAGAGCAGCGGCGACACCTGGTAGCCGACGATTCGATCGAGAATGCGACGCGCCTGCTGCGCGTTCACCTTGTCGATGTCGATCTTGCGCGGATGCTCGAACGCGCGGCGGATCTCGTCGCGCGTGATCGCATTGAAGACGACGCGCTTGGCCGATTCGATCTTGACGCCGAGCAGCTCGGCGAGATGCCACGCGATCGCTTCGCCTTCGCGATCGAGGTCGGTGGCGAACCACACTTCGCTGGCGCTCTTGGCCGCCTTGCGCAGCTCGGTGGCGATCTTCTGCTTCTCCGGCAGCACCTCGTACTCGGGCTCGAAGTCGTTCTCGATGTCGACTCCCGGAACGGGCTGCTTGGAACCCTTCGGCGCCTTGCCGGGACGATCGCGGATGTGGCCGACGGAGGCCTTCACCACGAAATCGCCGCCCAAGTACTTGTTGATGGTCTTGGCCTTGGCCGGGCTCTCCACGATCACCAGCTTGCGACCGGCGGTGGACGGTTCCGCGCCGGCGCCTTCGCCATGACCGCGGGCGTCGGCATCACCCTTGGCGCCGCGGGCGCTCTTGTGCGAGCGCTTGCGAGCACCCGGCGCTTCCTTCAAGGAGGACGCGGTGGCTCCGTCCGTGGATTGTTTCCTTCGCGCTGCCATGAACGACGGGGGGCGGATTGAAGCGATCGGCCTGATCGCCCGTCAAGGTGAATGCTCCGATCGGCCAATAACCTCACTTTCCGCCAATTCCTCCGCCAGATCCTCCGTTGGGCGGCTCCCGTCGAGCCACAGGGATCCCGGAATGAGGCCGAATCGCCTCATCCAGGTGCGTTGCTGCTTCCCGAGACGGCGCGAGCGGATCTTCGTCTGTTCGATCGAGTGCTCAAGCGATGTCTGCCCCTGCAGGTGCGCCGAAACCTCGCGGTATCCGACCGCCGCGATCGCCTGCCGCGTGAGCGGTCCTTTCGCCAGCAGCGTTCGCACCTCCTCCACCAGCCCGCGCTCGAACATCCGTTTCACGCGTTCGTTGATTCGCCGATTGATCGCGTCCACCTCCCAGCGAAGGCCGACGAGGCACACGCCCGGCGCAAGCGCCGCCGGCGAATCGCTCCATTGAGTTCGAATCGCCGACGCCGGCCGGCCCGTCATTGCGTGCAACTCGAGCGCTCGCAGCGTGCGGCGGCGATCGTTCGCGTGGATGCGGGACGCGCTCTCCGGATCGATCGATTCGAGGCGCGACCGTGCGTCGACCTGCGGCAGCGCCTCGAGCTTCGCCCGCAGTTCCGCCTGCGCCCGCGGCACCTCGGCGATGCCTTCGAGCAGCGCCCGCGCGTAGAGGCTCGTGCCCCCGACGACGATCGCAGCGGCGCCGCGTGCATGAATCGCCGTGATCGCATCGCGAGCGCCTCGCAACCACTGGGCGAGCGTGAACTCTCCTTCGTGCGGATCGGCCACGTCGAGCATGTGGTGGCGGATCCCGCGTCGCTCGTTCGCGCTCGGTTTGGCGGTGCCCACATCCATGCCGCGGTAGACCTGCATGGAGTCGGCCGACACGATCTCCGCGCCGCCGAGCCTCGGCGCCAGATCGATCGAGAGCGAGGTCTTCCCGCCCGCCGTCGGCCCGACGATCACGATCGTTCGCGACATGCCCGTATATTCCCCGCCGGAGCACTCCGTGGCGAAACTCACCATCGATCGAATCGAGGTCGCGGGCAAGCGGGTCTTCGTCCGCGCCGACTTCAACGTGCCGCTCGAAGCCGACCGGATCACCGACGATCGCCGGGTGCGCCTGACCGTTCCGACGCTCGAGAGCATTCTCTCGCGCGGCGGTTCCGTGGTCGCCGCGAGTCATCTCGGACGGCCGGAGGGCAAGGGATTCGAAGCGGAATTCAGCGCCGCGCCGGTGCGGGCACGGCTCGCGGAACTGCTCGGCACGACGGCGAAGGGCGGCGTGAGGCTCGGCGGCAAGATTCCGACCGATCCCGAGAGCGCCGCCGCCGCCGCCGCCCTCAAGCCCGGCGAAGTGCTGCTGCTCGAGAATCTCCGCTTCGAGAAGGGCGAGAAGAAGGGCGACGCCGCGTTCGCGGCGAAACTCGCGGGCTACGCCGACATCTACTGCAACGACGCCTTCGGTGCGAGTCATCGCACGGACGCGAGCA
>VGXK01000402.1 GCA_016873355.1 Phycisphaerae bacterium
GCCGACAGCTCGCAGATTCCCACCTATCTCGTCAGCAAGCTTGCGCGCTCGAAGGTGACGGTGTCGCTTTCGGGCGATGGCGGCGACGAGCTCTTCGGCGGCTACAACCGCTACATCCACGCCGAATCGATCTGGCGGAACATGCGCCGGATTCCGCGACCGCTGCGGAGATCCGCCGGGGCGCTCGTCGGCGCCGTGCCGCAGGGAGCGCTCACCGGCGCGTATTCGGCCGTGTCGCGCCTGCTGCCGCGTCGATACCGCATGCCGTTCGCGGGAACCAAGTTCCACAAGCTGGCGATCATGTCGGGCGCTCGAAGCGGCGAGGAGGTCTATCGAAGTCTCGTGAGCATGTGGACGGAGCCCGACGCGCTCGTGATCGACGCGCACGAGCCGACCGCGATGCTCGAGGCGAACGAATCGGCGGAGCTGCCCGATCTCATGCGCCGCATGATGTACGCGGATCTGCTCACCTACCTGGTCGACGACATCCTGGTGAAGGTCGATCGAGCGAGCATGGCGGTGAGTCTCGAAGCGCGCGTGCCGCTGCTCGATCATCGAGTCGTCGAGTACGCGTGGCGATTGCCGATGCGGCACAAGCTGGCGAACGGCCGCGGCAAGGTGCTGCTTCGCTCGCTGCTCGCGACGCGCGTGCCGCCCGAACTCTTCGAGCGCCCGAAGATGGGTTTCAGCGTTCCGGTCGACGAATGGCTGCGAGGCCCGCTGCGAGATTGGGCCGAGTCGACGCTCTGCTCCGATCGACTGCGCCGCGACGGGTTTCTCCGGCCGGAACCCGTCGCGCACGAGTGGCAGCGCTTTCTGCGCGGACTCGGAAGTCACGCGCGGGTCTGGGCGGTGCTCATGTTCCAGGCGTGGGTCGATCGATATCGACCGGTCGGCTGACCCGATGGCACACCCATGCGCTTCTGTCTGATCGGAAAGAACCCCGACTACGTGCTCGCCTATCGCGGATCGCTCATTCGCGCCGCGCTCGCTCGTGGCCACGAAGTGCACGCGATCACGGCGGACACCTCTCGGCGCGCCGCCGCGAGGCTCGCCGATGCGGGCGTGTCGCTCCACATGATCCCGCTCCACGGCGCCACCTCGAATCCGATTTCGGATCTGCGCACCATGCGCGCCATGACCCGGACGCTGCGGGCCGTTCGACCCGACGCGGTGTTCTGCTACAACCCGAAGCCGGTCGCGTACGGTCCTCGCGCGGCGCGCCGCGCGGGCGTTCGTCGGGTGGCCGCGATGGTCACGGGTCTCGGCTACTCGTTCACGGGATCGGGCGTCAAGCGCGCGCTCGTCCGCAGCGTGGCCACGCGGCTCTATCGCCGCTCGCTTCGCGCCTGCGACGCCGTCTTCTTCCAGAACAAGGACGACCTCGCCACCGCGACGCGACGCGGCATCGTCGCCGCGACGCCGGCCATGCAGGGTCGTCCCACGAAGAGCCCGCGCGTGATCATGGTGGCGGGATCCGGCGTCGATCTCGACCGCTTCGCGTCGGCGCCGCTTCCCCCGCCGCCGACCGTGCGGTTCCTGATGATCGCGCGGATCATTCGCGACAAGGGCGCCGTCGAATTCGTGGACGCCTGTCGCCTCGTCAAGCAGCGCGTGCCGCATGCGACGTTCGCCATCCTGGGCGGCCAGGACGACAATCCGACCGCCGTGCCGCAGCGCGACATCGAGCGCTGGAAGCGCGAAGGAGTCGTCGAACTCGTCGGCGAGGTGGACGACGTGCGCCCGGAACTCGCGCGGTGCACCGTCTTCGTGCTGCCGTCGCATCGAGAAGGCACGAGCAAGGTCATGCTCGAAGCGATGTCGGTCGGCCGCGCGATCATCACCACCGACACGATCGGCTGCCGCGAACCGGTCTCGCGCGGCGTGAACGGATTGCTCGTGCCGGTCCAGGACGCCGACGCGCTCGCGAAGGCGATGATCGAGCTTGCGCAGGATCGCCCTCGCGTCGAATCGATGGCGGCGGAGAGTCGGCGCATCGCGGAGCAGCGCTACGACGCCCGGAAGGTCGATGCCGCGATTCTCGACGCGCTCGGGCTCTGAGCCGTAGACTCCGCCGTTTCGGTGACGCTCAAGCCGATCAATCCGCTCGCGCTTCAGAGCCGTGCCACCGACTCGCCGCTTCTGCGGACGATCTGGTACGCGCTCGGGCTCGCCGCCATGGCGGGACTCGCCACGCTCGCGGCGATGGATCAGGCGCTCGATCAATGGATCGGCGTGGCGTGGGTGATGATCCTCGCGTCGGTCGGCGCGTTTCTCGCGGCGGGATTCTTCGTCGATCGCGCCATGCGATATCCCGGCACGCGAAGCGGCTTCGTGGTGGTGCCGATCGTGGTCGTCTGCTTCCTCTCGCTCGCCGGCGTGCTGCTCGCGTCGCGCACCTACTACTCGCGAACCTACGTGGGCGTCTCGTTCGCGGTGGCGCTCGGCTGGGCGCTGCTTCGCTTCTACGTGCGCCGCAAGGACCGCTCGATGACGCTCGCGGTCGTTCCCGCGGGCGAAACCGCGATTCTCGCCAACGTGCCGCGCGTGAAGTTCCTGCACATGGAGTCTCCCGATCTCGGTGCGCTCGTGTCGCGCAACGGACGCGATCGCGCGCGGATCGACGGCGTGGTGCCGGACC
>VGXK01000403.1 GCA_016873355.1 Phycisphaerae bacterium
TGATGCGAAGCGGCGCCTCGACGATCCGCGCCGGATCGGGCGTCCGATCCGAAGCACGCGCGTCCGCTTCCGCCTTCATCGGCGGCACCTCGAGCCGGAAGATGCGCTCGCCCTCGAGCACCTGCGCGGTGCAGACGAAGAAGATGAGCAGCTGGAAGACCACGTCGATCATCGGCGTCAGGTTGAGCCGCACGCGCCCGCCGCCATCTCGCAGCCGTCCCGCGCGGCGCCGATGATCCCGGCGCGACGCCGGATCGACCGCTTCGCGCACCGGATCGGCGGGGCGCGGCAACGGCTCGAAGAGCATGCGTCGCCAATCGTGGTCGCTCACGACGGATGTCCCTCCGCCACGACGAGCCGCATCTTCGCCGGCCGTCCGGGGGTCGAGACGACCGCCGCGCGCGACACCGCCTCGAAGAGCGGCGCGAGTTCGCGCCACGCCAGCCGCCGATCGGCGCGCAGGCTGAGCTCGGTGAGCGGCTGCTCGCGCAGCAGAAGCGCCAGCGAATCCCCGATTCCGCCGAGTCCCTCCGCATCCGGCGCGAAGTCGCGTCCCGAGAGCCGGAACGCCACGAGCCGTCCCGAGTCGTCGCAGAGCGCGTTGATCACCGCGCGCGGCTGATCGCCCGCGCGACCGGCCGCGCTCGGCGACGGCCGCGGGAGATCCACCTTGGCCGCGTCGACGACCACGAGATGCGACACGAGCGCGAAGAAGACGATGAGCAGGAAGCCCATGTCGATGAGCGGCGTCATCACCGCCTCGATCGAGGCGAAACCTCGTCGATGCACCGAGCTCATGCGGTCGCGGGTTCGGGCGCGAAGTGCGAGAGCGTCTCCTCGGCGCGTCGCGTGGCTTCCGTGGCGAGCGCGTCGACCTTGTTGCGGATTCCCGCGTACGCGGCGAGCGCGGGAATCGCGATGAGCAGTCCCCAGAAGGTCGTGACGAGCGCCGTGCCGATGCCTCCCGCAAGCACGACCGGATCGGCGCTGCCTCCCGTGGCGACGATCGACTGGAAGGCCATGATCATGCCGTAGACGGTGCCGAAGAGCCCGATCATCGGGCTCACCTGGCCGAGGATGTTGAGCGATTCGATCGCGCGGAAGCGGGCCACCGTGAGCTCCTCCGACGCCTGCTCGACCGTGCGCACCATCGACGCGAGACCCTGTCCGCGCACCGAGAGCCCCGACGCGAGCATGCGGCTGTAGTCGCTCGCCTCGGCGGCCACGAGCTGCATGGCCTCGTCGCGATTGCCGCCCGCCGCCAACTCGTGCACGCGATCCGCGAACGCCTCGGGCAGGATGTCGACGCGCCGATTGCGAAGCGCCAGGAACACCACGAGCGCCACGTTCACCACGCTCAGCAGGATGAGGAACCAGATGAGCGAGCTGCCGATCCACTCCACGCGGGTCTCGCCCGCGGCGTCGGTCACGTGGGTGATGAAGAAGATGCTGCCGAAACTCTGCATCGTTGAAAGACTCCGGTTGCCTCCGCGACCGCGTTGGCGTTCACTCGATCGGCGCTCCGGTGACCGGCGCGCCGGGCGCGAGTCCGAGTTCGTCGCGCGACAGGTAGCGGAACGCGCCCGGACCTCCGTGCGCCTCCGCGATGCGCTCGAGCGTGCCGCCCGGATCCCGCTCGAGGAACTGCACGCACTGGATCCGGCTCCGCCGTCGACCCGTGCGCGACACGCGCGGATTGAGCCGGTCGAGCGCGGAAAGCATCTCCTCCTGCGAGAGCTCGAATTCGCCGGCCCCGGTGATGCCCGACGAGAGCAGGAAGACGAGGTCGGGACGCATCGCGAGCGCCGCCTTCATCGCCGGCACGGGATTGCTGCGACCGGCGGGAAAGACGTTGCTCCGCATCCATTCGACCGCGCGCGACACGTTCGCGGGTTCGGCCGGCATCATGCGTCCGGGCGGCACCGTCACCGCCTCGCCCTTCTGGAAGAAGACGATCGAGAAGCTCTGGCGCCGATCGAGGCGCGCGAGGCTCGATTCGAGTTCGCGCTGGATCGCGGGAAAGGTGCCCACGAGCGAACCGGATGCGTCGACGACGTAGGCGACTCGCCCCGCGTTGCTCGACACGAGGCCCGCGAAGCTCGCGGGCCGTTCCGGCGCCGTGACCGCGATCGGCGCGAGCGGCTTCGCCATCGGATCTCCCGGAGCGATCTCGGCGGGACGGTCCATGCCGCGCAGCGACGCCTCCGGCATCGGCGGGGCGGCGTCGACCGGTGCGCCGGCGCCATCGCCCGAGTCGTCGATCGGCGGCAACACGACCGGATCGAAGCTCGGCGCGCGGAAGTCCATGAGCGTGACGAGCGGCGCGTCGCGCCCGCTGACGCGGGCGACGACGGTCCACGTCACCAGGAACGCCGCGGCGGCGATCGCGCCGTGCACGGCGAACGATCCGATCCACGCGGCGATGCGCATCACGCCGGCGGTGCGTCGCGGTCGTCCTCCGATCGAGCGAATGCGATGCGACGCCGCGGCGCCGGGAAGCGGTCCGGCGACGAGCACGCTTCCGGCGCGGCGGATCACGATCCGCCGCCTCCGTTGGTTCGTCCGTTCGCGCCTCCGCGCGGCTGCTTCGCCGAACCCCCGTCGCCGCTGAAGAGCGCGTGATCG
>VGXK01000404.1 GCA_016873355.1 Phycisphaerae bacterium
GACGCGTTCTCGTTGCTCATGGCGACCGGCGTACCGCACATCGCAGGCGAACTTGCTGCGATCGTGGTCGAATTTAGGGCGATCGCGGCCAATCCGCATACGGCGACGACGGCCGCATCGAGTCCGAATCGAATGGTCCGGGAACGATGGGGAAGCGCGAATGGTGAGGTCGCCGAATCGAGCGTGTTTTCGAGGGTGGGTTGCATCGTGAACATCCTCTGACACCTAGGCCCCAGCTCCGCCGGCTGTTGGGAATCCGTCGCTGCCTGGCCCGGGCTTTTCCATCGAAGGCGTTGTACGGGCACGAATTCAAGAGGTTCATCGGCCGCCGCGGCCGGAATCCAACGGAATGCCTGCGCGGCCGAGGCACCTGCGCCGCGCTTCCGGGAGAGGATCAGGGGCGCTCTCACTGCCGCCGTCGCCGCCGTGATCTCGATGGTCGTCGCCCCAGCGCCGGAAGAGTTCGAGGCCGAGCCGATCGGCCGCTCCTCGACGGGACTCCTCGATCAGAGCGCCTCCGAGGGCGCGGCGCATCACGCCGACTCGAATCGGCGGGAGGCGGAAGGGCAATGCCACCAGCGTGGCGCTTCACGGAGATCTCATCGCGCGCTCGGCGCTCGCCAGGTCCCCGACCTCGCGCGGAATCGTGCGCTTCCTCGATCCATTCGGCGAGAAGCCCCGGCGAGCGGGAGAAGGCGGGGATCTCGAGCCTGAGCATGCGTGCTTCATCCCCGCGGCGATCAGTCCCACGGGCGAGGATCTCGTGGTCACCTGCAACGAGCTGAGGGGCGCCACCACGATCCGTCGAGTGCGACGACGCGGCTGATAGGCTTCGGTCCATGCGCGCACGAGCGCCGATCGGCATCCTCCTCACGCACGCGCTGCTCGTGGCGTCCTTCGCGGCCGGTGCGATGGCGGCGTGGCGGAGCGATCCGCCCCCGGCCGATCCGTTCAAGGATCACGGCGTTCCGGTCGAGACGCGGCGCAAGGCGCTCGCGAAGCGCGCGAAGGAGAAGGAGCGATCCGAGCTCCTGGAGCTGCTCGACGCGGTGAACGAGTGCGGCGACTGCGCCGCGTCGCGCGATCTCGCGGGAATGCTCGAGTCGTGGGACGCGAAGGAGCTCGCGGCGCCGCAAACGATGACGACGCTGATCGAGATGGCGGCGCCCGAGAAGCCGGCGCCGGTGCGCGTGGCGGCGGCGCGGGCGGTGAACGCCGTGCCGGAAGCGTCGCGCCCCGATGCGGCGAAGCCGCTTGCCGTGCAGCGCATCGAGATCGTCTGCGTGCCCGCGGCGATGCGCTGGGATCCCAAGGACGTGAGCGCCACCGCGGGACGAGTGGTCGAGATTCGCATGAAGAACGACGACACGCTGGTGCACAACCTGCTCGTGACCACGCCGGGCTCGCTCGCGGAAATCGGCGTCGCGGCCGATCGCTTCGGCGAGACCGCGGAGGGCAAGGCTCGCGAGTACGTGCCGGACTCGCCCAAGGTGCTGCACGTGATGGGGCTGATCGATCCCGGCAAGACCGGCTCGCTCTGGTTCATTGCGCCGGAGAAGCCGGGCACCTATCCGCTCATCTGCACCTACCCGGGTCACTGGCGCATGATGAACGGCAAGCTGCGGGTGAAGGCGCCGGAGTGACGGCGAACGGCGCGCGCCACCGGCGCCCGCGCGGTCACTTGTGGATGCGCCGCCGCACCACCCACGGCCGCACGCCGCTCGTCGCGTTCAATCCGTCCGAGACGAGTTCGAGCACGAATCCGCTCGTCATCAGGAAGAGCGCCGCGAGAAAGAGCATGATCGCGATGAGAAACGGCGGCCGCGTGCCCATGTCGATCTTGTCGACGAACTTCTGCCAGAGCAGCACCGGCATGATCATCGCGTCGATCGCCAGCAGTACGAGCGCCAGTCGCCCGAAGAGGTAGATCGGCCGGCTCTTGAAGCTGTTCTGGAGCCAGAGCATCACGATGTCGAAGAGCACGTCGAGCGAGCGGCTCAGGCCGTAGTGGCTCTTCCCTGCGAAGCGAGGCGGCGCGCTCACGATCACTTCGCTCACGCTTCCGCCGCGCTGCCAGACGAGCGCCGGAAGCAGTCGATGCTGACCCGCGCGAAGTCGCAGCGAGCGCGCGAGATCGCCGCGCAGGCACTTGAACCCGCCCATGTCGCGCACGGGACAGCCGGAGACGGCGCGGAGCAGCCAGTTGGCGATGCGGCTGGGAATCCGGCGCAGGAAGAGCGACTCCACGCGCGGTCCGCGACTTCCCGAGACGAGATCGAAGCCTTCCTCCGCGCGCTTCACGAGCAGTTCGATTTCTTCCGGCAGATGCTGGAGATCCCCGTCGAGCACGACGACAAGTTCGCCGCGACTCTCCTGGATGCCGGCGTCGATCGCGCTGCATTGGCCCATGTTGCGCGAGAGGCAGACGCCTCGCAGCGCCGGATGCGTCGCCGAAAGCGACTCGATGAGCGACTCGGTGCGATCGGTGGAGCCGTCGCTCACGATGACGATCTCGTAGGAACGGCCCAGCGCCGCAAGCGCCGCGTCGGTGCGACGCACGAATTCCTCGATGCACGCCTCCTCGTTGTGCATGGGAGTGACCGTGCTCAGCGC
>VGXK01000405.1 GCA_016873355.1 Phycisphaerae bacterium
CCACACCTTGAAGGAGATCGTGCCGGCGGTCACCGGGGCGTGCAGTCCGTTCTGCGACAGCGGAATCGTCGGGTCGTTCACGCCCAGGAACGAGGTGAGCGTGGTGCGTCCGTGCAGCCCCTGCCCTTCCACGTGCACGCGATTCACCGCGTCGATGAGCTGAAGCGCGAAGGCGTCGAGACGCGAGATCATCTGCTCGACGCCGTCGGCGCGGCGCAGCACGAGCGCGCCGAGCGATCCGCCCGGCGCGAGCGGCGCGCCGTCGAGCGTCACCGCGAAGGCTGCGCCCGAGTTCGTGATCGAGAGCGACACTCCCATCGACGCGCCCTGGAGCATGATCGGCGTGCTGCCGACGAGCAGGTCGAGCGTGCCGTCGGAGCGATCGACCACGGTCACGCCCATGAGCGTGGCGAGTTCGTCGACGAGCCGGTCGCGCTGATCCCGCAGCGTGGGATTCGAGCCGCCGGCGCTTTCGGCGGCGCGGATGTCGTCGGAGAGCGATTCGATCTCCGCGAGCAGCTGGTTCACGCGGTTCACGCCGTCCTGGAGCGAACGATCCACCTCGCTCCGCTGCTCGAGCAGTCGCGCGCGAAGCTGGCGGACCTGCGCCGCAAGGCCCACGCCGTGCTCCACGATCACGCCCCGCATCGCCGGATCCGAGGGCGACACGGCGAGAGCGCTCCATTGCGAGAGGAAGTCCTCGACCGCGCCGGCAAGACCCTTCTCGCCGGCCGACGCGAGCGATCCCTCGACGCCCACGAGCACGCGCTGCGAGGCGTCGAGCATCGCCTCGTCGGCGCGCGAGTGACGCAGGCGCGCCAGCAGGGCCATGTCGATGGCGCGCGTGAGTCCCGTGGTGCGCACGCCGTTTCCGATCTGTCCGACGCCGTGGTACGGCGGTCCCGAGATGCCCACCATGCCGAGTCGCTGTCGGCGGTATCCCGGCGTGGCGGCGTTCGCCATGTTGTTGCCGGCGACGGTCATCGAGTGCTGGCCGGCGATGAGCGCGCTTCGTCCGATCTGGAATGCGGAGGGGAGATTCATGAGGGTCGGCTCGAATTCGGCTGGAGGAAGGCGTCGTCGCTAGTGACGAAGGTCGACCGCGAGCGAGCGGTCGGTGGAGGCGAGTCGTCCGCGTCGCCCGTAGGTGGCGGACGCCGGCGCGTGCACGAGCGCGCGGACGCCGGCGAGATGCGCCGCGAGCCGATCGGCGGCCTGCCGCACGATCGAGACGCGCCGCATCGTCTGCGACGCTTCGCGGCGAAGCAGGGCGCCGACGCCTTCGATCGCGCCGGCGTCGGCGCCGCGCTCGCGGAGGCGGACGATCCACGCGTCCATGCCCTGGTCGATCGGAAGTCCGAGCGTCGTGGCGATGCGATCGCGCTGGCGCGCCAGCTCCGCAAGGCGTCGCGAGCGCTGCGCCACCTCTTCCGAGGCCGTCCGCAGCGATGCGGCGTCCGTGCGCTCGACCGCGCTCCGCTGACGGTCGACGGCGGCGGCGAGCGCGCGCACCGCGTCGAGTTCCGCCGAGATCGACTCGGCGAGCGATCGGATCGCCGCCGGCGAGACTCGCTCGTCGTTCGTCGGCGCGTCGATCATGCGAGCGCCCTCCCCTGCGTCGACGCGCTCGGCTGCGTGCGGGCGCGAAGTCGCTCTTCGATCCGCTCGGTCACGCCGAGCCGCGGACTCGCGGCGATGCGGTCGGAGATCGCCTGATCGAGCAGCGGCGCGAAGGCCTTCGCCGCCTCGTTGTCGCGGAAGGGACCCCAGGCGAGCGAACCGGCGCGGAGCTGCTGGAGCACCGGCAGCACGAGCGCCTGCGAGGTGAGCGCCCTCGCGGCGTCGCGGATCTCGCCGTCGCGACGCGCCTCCGCGAGCGTGCGCTCGAACGCATCGAGCGACGGTGGACGAGCGTGCTCGAGGCCGGCGACGCCGATCCGCCCCGGATCGAGCTCGGCGGCGTCGGGACCGTGCCCATGCCGAAGCGAGTTCCTCGGCGCGCGCGGCGAGAGCGGAGCGATCGGAGACTGCGTCGACAACGGAAGCGCGGGCGGCCGCGTCGAGAGCGCGTGCATGGGCGGCGTCGCCGAGAGAGGCATCATTCGTTCACGATCTCCGCCGAGAGCGCTCCGGAACGGCGCAGCTCGTAGATGATGGCGATCTGGTCCTTCGCGGGAACGTCGAGCTGATCGAGGGCGCGGAGCAGGTCCGCGAGCCTCGTCGGCGCGGCGCCCGACGGAGCGGCGCCGGTGGCGAGTCCCGCCCAGCGCGTGGTCGTGGCCACCGGGAACTCCGGCGTGCCGATCGGCTCGGGCGTGATCGTGGTGATCTGAAGGCCCGAGTGCGTGATCGCCACCGGACGGATCTCGACGCTCTCGGTGACGACGATGATTCCCTCGCGTTCGTTGATCACCACGCGCGCGGGCGTGCGCACGAGCGACCGATCCACGTGGAAGGTGAGCACGCGGGCGAGGAACGCGGAGGGATCGCGGCGATCCCGCGCGGGCACGCGGAGGCGAATCGTCTTGGCGTCCTCCACGCGCGCCACGTCGCGCTCGCCGAGCAGCGCCATCTCCTCGTTCACCACCGCGGCGATCGCGGTGGCCAACGGAT